>NZ_CANUAR010000012.1:0-92274 GCF_947855755.1 uncultured Coprobacter sp. | reverse complement strand
TCCTCGTAAGAAACTCTCAAATCTGACCCGAGCAAAATTTAGACAAGCTCTAAGAGCTGTCTAAATTTTCCGATGTAAAAATTATTATTCAGTCTCTTTAAGCCCCTTTTCGGTCTATTTACCCGTTTCTGCACGTCCGTAACCTGTACGCCCTATCGAAACCGGAAAACAGTTCTCAAAAAAGAAATACGAAACGATGCCGCATACCCGCCTTATGAAGACAAATATACGGCACTATTCTATATTAATCAAATTTTTTCATCAAAGTTTGTACAACTGATGCGCTGCCATCAATTCAAGCCGATGTTCAGTCAGTACCCGAATGCAATTCTCTATATTATCCGGGCGAATGACGACATGGGCAACATCTCCGGCAGCAAATGCATACATATACTCAATAAAAACATTCTCATCGGAAAGATACCCTAACGCTTTAGCCAAAGCTCCCGGTGTATTCGGACAATTAAGGCAAACGACATCAGTTAGAGACACTCCGAAATGATGTCTTTTCAAAGCCTCCAAAGCTTTATCCGGATCAGAAACGATAACACGAAGAATACCGAAATCTGCTGTTTCTGCCATACTAAATGCAGAAAGGTTCACTCCCTCCTCACCCAATATACGGGTTACTTCGTTAATACGTCCGGTCTTATTTTCAAGAAAAACCGATAGCTGCTTTATAATCATAATCGTATTGTTTTAATCAATTTTGCGGTTATCAATCACTCGTTTAGCTTTTCCCTGACTGCGTTCTATGCTACGAGGTTCTACCAATTTTATATTGGCGGCGATGCCGAGAACACTTTGTAGCCGATGACCTATTTTCTTTTTCAATTCCATCATTCTGTTAATTTCATCTGAATAGAATTGCTCCCGAACCTCTACCTGAACTTCCAATGTATCCAAATTATTTTTCCGGTCAACAATCAATAAATAATGCGGTTCGAATTCTTCCAGCTCAAGAATCACACTCTCGACCTGAGAAGGAAATACATTTACTCCCCGGATAATCAACATATCGTCACTGCGCCCGGTGATCCGGCTCATACGCACAGTCGTCCGTCCGCAATCGCATTTATCATATATGAGAGAACACAAATCTTTAGTACGGTAACGAAGCAGAGGCAATCCTTCTTTCGTTATCGTCGTAAATACCAATTCTCCTGATTCTCCCGGCGATAACGGTTCAAATGTCTGGGGATCGATGATTTCCGGGAAAAAATGATCCTCGCTGATGTGCGCACCATGTTGACACTCACATTCATAAGACACTCCCGGTCCCATCACTTCACTCAAACCATAAATATCAAAAGCTTTAATACCCAATTTAGACTCTATTTCACGGCGCATATTTTCAGACCAAGGTTCTGCTCCGAACATACCGACTCTCAACTTAAATTCTTCACGAGGGATACCCGAATCTTTTATCGCATCAGCTAAATAAAGAGCGTAAGAAGGGGTACAAGCCAAAGCCGTAGAACCGAAATCATGCATCAACTGTATTTGTTTAGCCGTATTTCCACTCGACATGGGAATAACCGTCGCACCCAGATTTTCTACACCGTAATGCAATCCTAAACCTCCGGTAAATAACCCGTAACCGAAAGAGACATGAAATATGTCGTGTTTATCCGTACCGTATGCCGCCAGACAACGAGCTACGACCTCCCCCCAAGTTGCTAAATCCTGACGAGTATATCCCACTACAGTAGGACGGCCGGTCGTCCCCGAAGAAGCATGCAAACGCACAATCTCCGACATCGGGACTGCAAAAAGTCCGAAAGGATAATTATCTCTCAAATCTTGTTTTGTCGTAAAAGGGAGTTTGACAATATCGTCAATACTATTTATATCATTAGGAGTTATCCCCAATTCCTGCATTTTCTTACGATAAAACGGGGTATTATGATAAACTCTTTCTACGGTTTGCCGCAGCCGGATTCCCTGTAACTTGCGCATTTCATCCCGGCTCATGCATTCGATCGTTTCATTCCAAATCATGGTATATTATAGCTTTTATTTCTCGTTTAATTTCATACTATGGCGACAAAGTAAATAAAAAAATATCAATCCCGCTATTTATTTAGCAAAAATACAATAAAATGAAAGTAAAATATATGATTAAGAAGACAATAGAAAGTTTGAAGGTAATAGTATGAAAAGAGAACGGATGTAGCCGTTTCTTCGAGTTTTTTCGTAACTTCGCAAATCAAAAATATATACAGCATTTATGGAGTTCAAAATTGTTTCACCTTACCGACCGACCGGTGACCAACCGGAAGCGATAGAGGAACTTAGTCAGGGAGTCTTAGACGGCCTTTCCGCTCAAACCCTACTGGGAGTTACCGGGTCAGGTAAAACATTTACTATGGCTAATGTTATCGAAAAGGTTCAGAAACCGACACTGATCCTCAGTCATAACAAAACTTTGGCAGCCCAATTGTACGGAGAATTTAAAAGTTTTTTCCCCGATAATGCCGTAGAATATTTTGTATCATATTATGATTATTATCAGCCGGAAGCCTATATTCCGACAACCGATACTTACATAGAGAAAGATTTGGCAATCAATGAAGAAATAGACCGGCTCAGGCTTTCAACGACATCAGCTTTATTATCAGGCCGCAAAGACGTTATCGTCGTATCTTCGGTTTCATGTCTTTACGGTATCGGCAACCCTGAAGATTTTCATAGTAACGTAATAAATGTCCGTGTGGGTCAAAATATAGAACGGAACACATTTTTACGAGCACTCGTAGGTAGTTTGTATTCCCGTAATGAAATCGAACTGAATCGGGGAAATTTCAGGGTCAAAGGAGATACGGTAGATATATATCTGGCCTATACGGAAATTATTTTGCGCATTATCTTTTGGGGTGAAGAGATAGAATCGATAGAAAGTGTAGATCCGATGAGCGGACACACGATCACTCTATTCGATGAATATAAAATATATCCGGCCAATATTTTTGTAACTACCAAAGAACGAATAGATCGAGCAATCGGTGAAATAGAACTCGATTTAGGAAAACAAGTAGAGTTTTTCAAATCGATAGGGAAAGAACTTGAAGCCAAACGTTTGTATGAAAGAGTAACATACGATATCGAAATGATCAGAGAAGTCGGCCATTGTTCCGGAATAGAAAATTATTCCCGATATTTCGACGGACGGGCTGCCGGCACCAGACCATTCTGTCTGTTAGACTATTTCCCGAAAGATTTTTTAACTATTATCGACGAAAGCCACGTTACAATACCTCAAATAAGGGCAATGTATGGCGGAGATAATTCCCGAAAAGCAAATCTTGTAGAATACGGATTCCGACTACCGGCGGCAATAGATAATCGTCCGCTGAAATTTTCAGAATTCGAAGACCTCACCAAACAAACAATCTATGTCAGTGCAACTCCTGCAGACTATGAGCTAACGAAAAGCGAGGGTATTATCGTCGAACAGGTCATTCGCCCCACCGGACTGCTCGATCCCATAATTGAAGTCCGGCCGAGTCTTAATCAAATAGACGACTTGCTCGAAGAGATACAACAAAGAATCGAAAAAGACGAGCGGGTATTAGTCACGACACTCACCAAACGTATGGCGGAAGAGCTGAACACATATCTGCTACGGCTCGACATCCGCTGCAATTATATCCATTCGGATGTCGATACATTAGAGCGTATTCAGATTATAGAAGACCTGCGTAACGGGCTTTACGATGTTCTTATCGGAGTAAATCTCCTTCGCGAAGGTTTAGATCTGCCCGAAGTCTCATTAGTCGCCATATTGGATGCAGACAAAGAAGGCTTTTTAAGATCCCACCGTTCTTTGACCCAGACGGCAGGACGGGCAGCCCGCAACCTGAACGGAATGGTAATCATGTATGCTGACAAAATTACCGAAAGCATGCAAAAAACGATCGATGAAACTAATCGGCGCAGAGAAAAACAGTTGGCTTATAACGAAGCAAACCATATTACGCCTCAAGCAATACAAAAAGCCAGAAACTCTATTCTCACAAAAGAACCGGATGTTCAAACCGAAAAAGGTCAACCTATTTTATATAAGGAGGAATACGATATTTCGCATGTCAATATAGCTGCCGATCCGGTAGTCCAATACATGAATAAAGACCAATTGAAAAAGACAATTGAAAATACCCGAAAAGCGATGGTAGAAGCTGCTAAACGAATGGAATTTATCGAAGCCGCTCAATATCGGGACGAATTGGTAAAATTACAAGACCGGTATGATTCATTGTAATACCGCAAACCGGATTTCATAAACCGGATAAAAACAGAAAAATAACCGGAAAACAATGAAAGAATACAAATTACAAGACTGGTTACCGACTACGAAAAAAGAATTAGAACTGAGAAGATGGGATTATCTGGACGTAATTCTTTTCTCAGGAGACGCATACGTCGATCATCCCTCTTTCGGGGCTGCAGTAATCGGACGTATTCTGGAATCCGAAGGGTTACGTGTCGCTATTGTTCCCCAGCCGAACTGGCGTGACGATTTGAGAGATTTTAAAAAATTAGGAGAACCCAGACTATTTTTCGGGATCTCCGCCGGAGCTATGGATTCAATGGTTAACCATTATACGGCAAATAAAAGGCTTCGTTCTGATGATGCTTATACCCCTGACGGACGGGCAGGAATGCGACCCGATTATCCGACAATAGTATATACACAAATATTAAAAAAACTCTATCCCCATATACCGGTTGTCACCGGAGGTATAGAAGCCTCATTGCGGCGAGTTACTCATTATGACTATTGGGAAAACCGCTTAAGACCGAGTATTCTGATCGATAGCGGAGCAGATATGCTCATCTATGGTATGGGAGAACTCCCGATCAGAGAATTGATAAAGCGGCTTCGGAGCGGTGAAAAAATAGGACAGATCAAAGACTTGAGACAGACCGCTATTATTACATCTGAAAACGAGTTACCTCACACCGATGAAAGCGCAACCGATTTCGTTTTATTCTCTCATGAAGAATGCTTGCAAGACAAAAGAAAACAATCCCGCAATTTTTACCATGTCGAAGAAGAATCGAACCGATATGAAGCTCGCCGACTATGGCAAAAATATAAAAACTCGGTTATAAAAGTAAACCCACCTTATCCTCCTATGAGCGAAACCGAGATAGATGCCTCTTTCGACTTGCCTTATACTCGTCTGCCTCATCCCAAATATAAAGGGAAAAATATACCGGCATACGAAATGATCAAATTTTCTGTAAATTTACACAGAGGCTGTTTCGGAGGATGTGCATTTTGTACGATTTCTGCTCATCAAGGAAAATTCATAGCCTCCCGTTCGAAACGATCGATTCTGAACGAGGTAAAACAAATTACGGAAATGCCCGGATTCAAAGGATATATCAGCGATTTAGGAGGACCTTCAGCCAATATGTACAAGATGCGAGGTTCTCGTCAGGAGATATGCCGTAAATGCAAACGTCCGTCTTGCATACATCCCGAAGTCTGCAAAAATTTATATACCGATCACACTCCGTTATTAGATATATATCATAGCGTAGATCAAATAAAAGGAATCAAAAAGTCTTTTATCGGTAGCGGAATAAGATATGATTTGTTACAACACCGTCATGAGGATGAAAAAGTCAATGCAAGTACATCGAAATATACACAAGAAGTCATTGCCAAACATGTCTCAGGCCGATTAAAGGTCGCTCCGGAACATACGTCCGACAATGTTTTGATGTTAATGCGGAAGCCCGCTTTTAAAAAGTTCGAAGAGTTTAAACGAACATTTGAAAAAATAAACAATGAAGCCGGACTCAACCAACAGCTCATTCCGTATTTCATATCAAGTCATCCGGGTTGTAGAGAAGAGGATATGGCCGAACTGGCCGCTATCACAAAAAAATTGAACTTTCACCTCGAACAAGTTCAAGATTTTACCCCTACCCCTATGACGCTCTCTACCGAGATATATTATACAGGATATCACCCTTATACGGGAGAAAAAATATATACAGCCCGCAGCCAAAACGAAAAACTGGCTCAAAGACAGTTTTTTTTCTGGTATAAACCCGATCAACGGAAACAGATTTTATCGGAACTGCAAAGAATGGGACGGCCGGATTTAATTAATCGTCTATACGGTTCTCCCATAAAAAATTCAAAAACAGAAATATCATCAAAAACAAAATACAAAAAGAGGAAATACAAATAATAGTAAAACTTATGAAATTACCAATCAGCAAACTCATCATGGCAAGTGCGGTACTTTTGTCTGCTTGTCAGACACAGAAAGAGAGCAGCGAAGGGATCATAGGCAAAAGCCATCCCAAAGTAGAAAACGGAATCATGACTCCGGAAGTCATGTACACTCTCGGACGCGTCGGGGGAATAGAAATATCTCCGGATAAGAAAAAGATTCTTTATGGCGTAACATACGTGAGCATACCCGAAAACAAAAGTAATCGGGAACTATTTGTTATGGACATTGACGGAAGTAATAAAATTCAGATCACCCATACTCCTAAATCCGAACAAAATGCTGTATGGATCAACAATGGAAAACAAATAGCGTTTCTGACATCCGAAAGCGGAAGTTCTCAATTATGGATAATGGATGCCGACGGATCGAACCGAAAACAAATCAGTAATCAAGAAAAAGGAATAGACGGTTTTCTTTTTTCTCCCGATGAGAAAAAAGTCGTATTCTTTTCGAATGTAAAATACGGTCAACGAGCCTCGGATATTTATCCTGATCTGCCCAAAGCAACCGGACGTGTTATCGATGACCTCATGTATAAACATTGGGACGAATGGGTGGAATCCATTCCTCACCCTTTTATAGCAGACTTTAACGGCAACACGTTAGAAAATATAAATGACATTCTCGAAGGCGAACCGTATGAAGCTCCGATGAAGCCTTTTGGCGGTACAGAAGGATTTGCATGGACTCCGGACAGTAAAAGCATTGCATACACCTGCCGAAAGAAAACCGGATTGGAGTATTCCATATCTACCAACTCCGATATTTATTTATACGATACCGAGACGAAAATAACCAAAAACCTGACCGAAGGAATGATGGGTTACGATACGCATCCGAGTTTTTCTCCCGACGGGCGTTATTTAGCATGGATGAGTATGGAACGTGACGGATACGAATCGGATAAAAACCGCTTGTTCGTCATGGATATGCAAAACGGAGAAAAGAAATATTTGACAGACGAGTTCGATTACAGTTTAGACATGCTGAATTGGGCAGAAGACGGACAATCGATCTACTTCTTAAGCGTATATCAAGGAATAGAGCAAATCTTCAACATTCATATCAATGATAAAAAGATAGAACAAATCACGACCGGACAAGTCGATTATGCTGATATAAAACCGATAAATAATAAGCAACTGATCGTATTACAGCATTCTTTCTCAAAACCGGATGAAATTTATAGTATCAATCTAAATGATAAAGCAATTACGGAATTGTCATTCGAGAACAAGGAAACCTTAGATCAAATTACTATGGGTAAAGTGGAAGAACGCTGGATTACCACAACAGACAATAAAAAAATGCTGACATGGATTATATATCCTCCCCATTTCGATCCGAATAAGAAATACCCGGCATTACTATATTGTCAAGGAGGTCCGCAAAGCCCTGTAAGCCAGTTCTGGTCATATCGATGGAACTTGCAGTTAATGGCGGCAAACGGATATGTCATCGTTGCACCTAATCGACGAGGATTATACGGATTCGGTCAGGAATGGCTGGAACAAATAAGCGGTGATTATGGCGGTCAGAATATGAAAGATTATTTCTCTGCTATTGACGCAGTAAAGACAGAACCTTTTATCGATGAAAATCGTCTCGGAGCAATCGGGGCAAGTTATGGAGGTTTTTCTATTTATTGGTTGGCCGGGCATCATCAAAAACGATTCAAAGCCTTTATCGCTCATGCCGGAATATTCAATTTAGAACAACAATATGTAGAAACAGAAGAAATGTGGTTTGCCAACTGGGATTTAGGTGGCGCTTATTGGGAAAAAGATAATACTATCGCCCAACGTTCTTACGCCAATTCGCCGCACCGCTTTATAGATCAATGGGATACACCGATACTTATCACCCACGGAGAAAATGATTACCGGATACTTGCCTCTCAAGGTATGTCGGCATTCAACGCTGCCCGATTAAGAGGAGTTCCCGCCGAAATGGTTGTCTTTCCTGATGAAAATCATTGGATTGCGCAACCTCAAAATGCCATTTTATGGCAACGGATATTTTTCCGTTGGCTTGACCATTGGTTAAAACCGGAAGAAAAGAAATAAAGTTATCCCCAATATAGAAAGCGGGCGCAAAGGTTTTATACAAAGTCTTTGCGCCCGCTTTTCATTCCCCAAAAAACAAGTGTTTATAATTGAAAATTACAACATACTTTTATTATATTTGCAATACACAAACTATATACACACATATCATGAAAAATAAAATTCTTACCGGAGTATTATTATGTACTCTTTTTTCCTGTTCTCCTAAAATTGTATTAAACAAGATACAGGAATATCCGTCTTTATCTCAAGAAGATACAATCATGATCGTAAATGAGGGAGAAAAAGTCCCAGTCGCTGCAACTCTGATAGGACAAGTTGCTATTTTAGACCGAAGTTTTACTATTCGATGCCGATATGATCAAGTATTGAAAATAGCAAAAGAAGAAACAAGAAAAGCCGGAGGAGATATTCTGCAAATCACCGATCACCTTTTACCGGGTGTTGCAAGTTCCTGCCACCAAATTTCAGGAAATATTATCAAATCCGGCATATCCGATTCTACATACAACACACAAACGACATTCTACAATTATAGTGTAAATAATGTCTTAAACAAAGTACGCCCGTTACCTCCAAGAGTCGATTTTTCATTCAATGTCGGTTACGGGTGGCTACCTAAAACAGAAGGGCTCACCGGGACAGATAAACAATTTGATGATAAACTGACTTCCGGACTTGCATGGGATTTGGCATTCCATCATTATATTAAAAATTTCGGATGGGGAATTTTTTATTCAGGATACAGTTCTGACAGTTATTACGAAAAGACGAACATGGATCATAATGTCTTATTTTCATATATCGCACCTTTATTTTGTACAAAATATTCGTTCAATAAAAAATGGATGATAAACGGAGAAGTCGGTGTCGGATATTTAAAATTCTCAGACAAAATATCTTCAGGAATTGAAAAAGGGAAAACCTATGTATCGACTATCGGGTTTAATTATGGAATCGGAATCGAATATAAACTTAACAAACACATGGGAATAGGTATCTCATTCAATGAAATCGTAGGTTCGGCATTCCTGAAAAACATAAAGATGGAAAACGTCCATAGTACCATAGTTTATAATGACTATGACAGAATAAACTTAAACCGATTTAATTTACTTGGGGGCATTCGTTTTTATTTCGGAGACAGATAATGAATAATCAAAATATTCCGTACTATCCGAACATTCTACCGGATAGTACGGAATATTTTACATTGCCGGCCAACTCATTAGAACTTGCTTAAATCCTGTCCCAAGAATATTTTTACTGTCCGCTCCGGACTACACGATTTTCGTATTCTTCATCTTATATTTGAAACGAGAATAAAATAAGACTCCTGCCAAAGTCAAACCAATAGGAAATCCCCACCAAATACCCATAGCACCACCCTGACAAACAAAACCAAATAAGTATGCCGCAGGCAAACAAACAAGAAAATAACTGATAAATGCAATCAATGCCATAGGTTTTACATCTCCTATTCCCCTTAAAGCATTTGCATACGCAACTTGTAAGCCATCTCCGAACTGATATACCATAGTCGGTATTATCAACAATGCTACGATTCTGTTCACTTCTTCCGAATCTGTAAACAGATAACCTACCTGTTGTCGGAACAAAGCCATTATGACTACAATACATACGGCCAAAAGAATTATTACATGAAATCCGGCATTTGCTATCAATCTTACCTTATTCATCTCTCCTGCTCCTTTAGCATTACTTACCAAAATCGTAATAGCCGACCCGATACCGTAATAAAGCATAAAACCGATTGTAGTAAAAGTTGCAACTGCTTGATGTGCCGCCAATGCTGCCGTACCGATCCATCCCATCATAATAACACTCAAATTGAAAGATCCGGTTTCCATCCCCATTTGCAGAGCAATAGGCATTCCCATTTTCGTTAAATGGAACAACTGTTTTCCGATGTCTCCTTTAAGATGACGAAAACCTTCTTTAAACCTGCCGTAACGAGACGTAAAGAAAAACAGATATACAAAAACCGACAACGTGAAAATACGAGACAACAATGTAGAAAATCCTGCTCCGAGCAATCCAAGTTCAGGGAAAAAACCCGGGCCGAATATCAATAAATAGTTACCTATAATATTCAACACATTACCGCACAAAAGTATGTACATCGAGATACGGGTATCCATAATGCCATCGGCAAATTGCTTGAATGCATTAAATAGCATGATAAAAACTAAACCTGACAAATGAATCAGGAAATAGGGTCTAATCAAGGGTAAAAGTTCCTCCGGTTGTCCCATACGGTCTATATTAACATAAACTACGGACATAATCCCAATCAGCAAAATCGCTAAAAGCAAATTGGCGATAAGGCCATATCGAAGAGTCTGACCGGCTTTTGCTACCTGATTTTTCCCGACCAGATTCCCGATCAACGGAGTAAGCCCCAAAGAAAAGCCTAAAGCAAACATCAACGGAAGATTAAAAAGATTATTTACAAAAGATGCCGCAGCCAACTCCTCCGGAGTATGATGACCAACCATTATATTATCGGCAAATCCGACGACGATAATTCCCAACTGTCCTATCATGATCGGAACACCCAACTTCAATAATGCAACATAATAGTTCCGATATAATCGAAATGTTTTTTTCAACATACTACACCCTAATCAAATTAAAGGTTGCAAAGATATAAATCTTATTCCAAATCAACTACCATATAAATTCGGGAATATTAAGAGTCTGTCTAAAAGAAAGGCGATATTCCTTTAAAGAAATACCGCCTTTACTCAATAAACTAACTCTATATACTTACGATTCACAATCCTATTAATAAAGAATTGGAAGCAGAACCTTTCTTCCATTCTTCAATAGTTGACCAACGGATCGGTTCTGAGCCTTCTAAAACGACCGTTTGCAAGGCTGGGACACCGTCCCAAGCCGCAGATGACAAATCTATACGTAAACGAACCTTGTCTCCTTTTTTTAATCCTGCCAAAGAATATTCATTTTCTCCACTCTTCAACTGTACCGATTTGGAATCAATTACTTTTCCGCTATTATCTGCAACCTCAACAAAAACCTGAATCTTTCCACCAGCATTTAATTCTGCCCACGCTTTCATTTTTTCAACAACCGAATTCATAGGACGCCAATCGGTTACTTTCTGAGCTTTACGCATAGCTTCCACACCATTTGTATAAAGTTCTTTTACGGCTTTCTCATCCATCGTCGTACGGGCAACAAGAACATCATCCATAATAAATTTACCTGATGAAAAACGTTGAGACCCGGCAATACGTTCCAGTGGTCCGGCAAAAGGTTTCTGGAAAGCCTTCTTATCCAAACGACCGTCTATGTAAATCGCTCCTTCTTCTTTCTCCGGATTGTAGGTATAAACATAATGTACCCATTTCCCCGATTGCAATTTATTGTTACCGCGAACGTCACTATTTTCGTAAGAAAGAATCGTTTTTTCTTGGAAAATACCGGCTGCCAACCGTGTTCCGGTTACATCGACATCCGCCCCCATCGGAGCTTGTCCACCGAAGAACATAGCCTGACCGTTATCCATCTGGTTCAGATAAACCCATGCTGCCAAAGTAAACGGTTTCCGGTACAGATCCATACCACCTGCATCGACAAAAGTCTCTTTTTTGTCTTTTTTAAATCCTTTTCCGTTTTTACCGTCGACAATTTGGGCTTTGCCCTGAATCGGCAACATTTTTCCAGTAATTTCGTTTTTAACTTCTTTATCTGTCGCTCCTTCAAAAGTTACATAAGCTAACGGGTCTTGCAACGCTAATCCGATTCCTCCCGGTACAGTCAATTGTTGTTCTGTTTCTGCGCCGACCTTCACACGGAATGTTCCGGAACGAGGGAATGCGTATTTAATTTCGACACGCTGACCAGCTCCAGCATCCAAATGCAACGGTTGCGATGCAACGGTTACTCCTTCTACCTTCACTTCCAGATTTTTATTAAAAGGTTCACTTCCCACGTTTCGTGCTTCTGCAACATAAACCATTTCTCCTTTCTCCGTCATATCTATCGAACTACCCTCCAAGACGAGTTTTGCCGGGACTTTCGAAACTTTTAAAGGAACAGATTTTATCTGGTCGTCCAAAATCACGGTTAAAGTCTGATTACCGCTTGCATACATCTGCACATCAAAAACCATTTCTTTCGTATCTCCGGCTTCGATCTCTGCACGACGATCATCCAAGAAACTGTTTCCATATAGTTTAACATCGGCAATATCTAATAAATTTCCATTATTCGTCACCTTTACGACTACCTTAAACGATTCTCCGCCTTTTACACTCTTCGGCGCCGATACAGTATATTCAAAATCTGCTTTGTAATCTTTATCGACCATAAACTCACCGGAAATACCTTGACTCGGATCTTTAAAACCGATTTTCTGTTTATGCTCAGTTGATCCTTTGGGCGGTTCGGGGCAAACCCCTCCAACATGCATTCTGAATTTCCCGGCTTCCAAAACTCGTTTCATATCCGGATTCAATAAAGAAAGCAAATAAGGGTTAAGCTCGAAAGTAACAGTTTTCTTTTCTCCCGGTTTTAAGAAAACACGCTTAAATCCTTTCAAATCTATAACTGCGGTATTTACCGAAGCTACCAAATCGGTTATATATAACTGAGCTACTTCTTCACCCGACCGTTTTCCTGTATTTTCGATATCCACCGAAACAGTCACAAAGCCGGGATCTCCATTTTTAGGAGTAGCTTTAAGATTAGAATAACGGAATGTCGTATAACTCAATCCATGACCGAAACGGTATAATGGAGTAAACGGCATATCATAATAGTCATAATTACGTCCGGAAGTTTCATAATTATACCACAAAGGCAACTGTCCCGGATGACGAGGGAATGAGATAGGCAAACGCCCGGACGGATTTTCGTCACCAAAAATAATATCTGCAGTAGCATTACCACCTTCTTCTCCCGGATACCAAGTCTCAAGAATAGATTCAATGTTTTCATCTTCCCACGTTAAAGTAAACGGTTTACCATTTACCAACACCAACACGATCGGTTTTCCTGTCGCTTCTACAGCCTTAATCAATTGGCGTTGCACACCCGGAATCTCCAAAGTAGCTCCATCTACATTTTCTCCCGTAGTACTCTTTTTATTTCCGTTTTCATGTCTGTTTGCATTATCTCCCACAACAAGAATCACCGCATCAGACTGTCTTGCAACATCCACAGCCTCTGCAAATCCTGTAGTATCCATATCGAGTTGCGTACAACCTTGTGCATATAAAACTTTTGTAGAAGGACTTACATGGTTTTTAACACCTTCTAAAACCGAAATTATCTGACCGGGCGCATATTTTGCAGAATAGTCACCTGTTTGTCCCTGATCTGCATTCGGACCGATAACAGCGATTGTCTTAATATTTTTGTCCAAAGGAAGAAGATTATTTTCATTTTTCAGAAGGACTGTACTTTCTACTGCTACTTTACGTGCCAAAGCCCGATGTTCGGGAGTATCATATTCCGGGAGCTTATTCCAAACCATATTTTCGATACTCGGTTTGTCAAACAATCCTAAACGCATTTTAGCTCTGAACACACGACGCAAATTAGCATCCAGTTCACTTTCTTTTATAATGCCTTTCTTCACCGCTGAAGCCAACGCTTTCTTATAAGCCGATCCGCATTCGATATCTACTCCGGCACGGACAGCCATAGCAGCAGCTTCTTCCATAGTACTCACAACCGACTGCTTCCGTTGAATATTTTCAGGACCGCTACAATCAGAAACGACAAAACCTTCAAATCCCCATTCTTCACGAAGAATTTTTTGAAGCAGTTCTTTCGAACCATTATCAGGTACTCCGTTCCAAAGCCCATAAGCCGCCATAACCCCGAATGCATTCGCTTCTTTAATAACATCACGGAAAGGCGCTAAATGAATATTACGCATTACCCTATCCGATAATCCGTAATCATGACTATCACGACCGCCGACAGGTTGTCCGTGACCGGCAAAATGCTTGGGACAGGCAAACATGTGTTCTCCCTGAAAACCCTTGATCCATGCTACACCTATACGACCGACAAGATAAGGATCTTCACCATAAGTTTCTTCGACACGTCCCCATCGAGCATCGCGAGCCACATCCAATACCGGAGACCAAGAGACCCGCAAATTTGCAGCTTTAGCCTCAATTGCCGTAGCCTTGCCGACTTCTTGTATTAATTCTGTATCGAACGTGCTACCCATATTAATCCCGTGCGGGAATATGGTAGAACCGGTAGCATAAGACTGGCCATGCAATCCTTCGGTTTTCAACATTGCAGGAATCTTCAACCGAGCAATGCCCTTTGATCCCCAGCTATCGCTCAATTGAATTACTTTCTCCTCAAGAGTAAGACGAGGTAATAAGTCATCGATACGTTCCTCAATAGGAATGTTCGGATTTAAATACTTCGGAGTTTCTTTACTCACTTGTTGATACATACCCGCATTTGTCACCGAACGATTGTAAGCTTCTTCAGGATCTATGCCTTCCATTTCACAAGGACAGACCTCTTCCGTTACTACTTTATCATTTATTTCTCTTTTGTCTTTCGTGTCGGCAAAAGAAATAAACGACCCCACCAGTAACGCAGGCAAAACAATTCTCCATGTTTTTTTCATTCTTTGTGTGTTTTTAATTATTGATTAGTAATTTAAAACGAGCCAAGCAACCGGAAATTTCTCCCGACTGCAAGAGCCTGTCTAAATTTTCCGACAAAAAATATTATCAGGTCATTTTTGCGTTTTCTTCCGGTCTTTTTTCCCGTTTTCACTCGTCAGATAGCCCGCTATCCTCCTCGTAAAAACGACCAAACATTCTCGAAAGAAAATCTCAAACCTGACCCGAGTAAAATTTAGAAAGGCTCTAAAATTTGTTACAAAAATATTCTTGAACAATTATCTTTTCACTTTATAGAGAATTAAAATGCACTTAAAAAAACGGTAAATTGAAAAATTAATCGACAACCTTTATCAAAGATTTCGACTATACATATACTTTCAAAATAATTATATTTAGAAATATCTCTTTTTCAAAAAATAGCAGAATAAATGTTCTCCTTTCATTTTTTTATTACTTTTGTAATGCCAAAACAGGATGGATATACAATATCAAGATATAACACACACATTACCATCATGAAAAAACTTTTTATCATATTTTGCTTATTATGCAACATTTCTGTTTATTCTTCTGACATAAACGGCGGACTATTTTTCAGATCACACCAACAACCGGGAACGATACGCACACGGTTGGCACTGAATGGAGGAAAGCCTATAAAAATAGAAAACGGAAGAACCATATCATTCGACCTCATGCTGCGAAAAGAAATTGTATGGGGATATGTCGTGAGAATCATTACAAATACACAAAAAAATATAGATCTCGTATATCTTGCCAACAAGAAAAACGATCGTTATCCGGCATGGATACTCAACGAAAGTCAACATCCGATTACACAAGATCTGACATACGATAAATGGATACCGGTAAGCGTCAAATTAATGCCGAAAGATAATAAAATCGCTTTTTCGTTCGGATCGATTCAAAGCACTCGATCTTTTGATTTTTCAGGATGCAAGAATGTGACTATCCATTTCGGAACTTCCGGAATCAAAAACTTTCAAGTTGGAGACGTCGCTCCTATCAACATTAAGAATGTGCGAATATCGGACAATAAAGAAAACGAAATATATCATTGGGAACTAAAGCAACATGCAGACAGTATTTGTTATGACCTCATAAAACAATGCCCTGCAATTACAGAAAATCCAATATGGCTTATTGATAATCATTCGTCTTGGGATCAATTATACAAACAAAAAATTAAAGGAAGTCCTCAAATCGCATATAATCCCGATAAAAATTTATTTTATATCATCAATGGAAGCAATCAGCTGACTATATTTAATCCTATTACACAAAAGTCATATTCGATAAATAATATCAAAGGGAAATTAGCCAGCGAAAAAAATAACCAAATAACTTACGACCCATACAATCACAGGCTTATATCTTACAGCCTCGACCAGAAATCAATTTCGGTATTCTCGCCGGAGAATAATTCTTGGAGCGGTACTTTTACGAACGGTATGGATCCGGCCTATATACATCATACTGTGGCTATATCCCCTAAAGATACCTCTTTAATTACGTTCGGAGGATATGGATACTATTTGTATAAAAATACGTTGTTCAAGGTAAATTTGAATACTCATCGATGGGACAGTCTTCAAATCGAAGAGATTTCTCCTCGATTTTCTGCCGTATCGACAATCGTAAACAATACTCTCTACGTTTTCGGTGGTAAAGGGAGCAAAAACGGACGCCAAGAAGAAGTCAGCCATAACTTATATGACTTGTATGCTATCGATTTAGCGACATTAGGAGTAAAAAAAATATGGGAAATCAAATCAAACATCGAAGATGAGACAGACCTTCTATTAAGAGGGAATATGATTTATAGTCCGACAGATTCATGTTTTTACGCAATTAATGTCTCAAGATCACAAGGTTATTTAGTCCGAATTTCTTTAAATCGCCCAGAAATAAAAAGATGCTCAACCAATATAGGAGATATGTCGGCAGGGTATTTATTCTGCAATCTGTACTACTCTCCCGACAGCAGTAAACTATATACGATATTTAATAGGGAAATAAGGAATAGTGACCCGGAAATCTCTATTTATTCGATAGATTTTCCGCCAATTGCATTAAAAGACACGATTCAAAAAGCCCCTTCGAAAAATAAACTATGGGCAGGTGTCATTATCTTTCTGATTTTCTTGTCGGGCTACGGTTTATATAAATTCTCTCGTCGGAAAAAAGATAAAAAACCGGTCTCTATCGAGATAAAAGAAAAAGAAACAGCTCCTCAGGAAGAAATCAAAAAGACATTTGACAGATCAAAAGGCTGCATCAGCTTATTAGGTGGATTTAATGTCAAAGATAAAGAGGGAGGAGATATAACGAACCAATTTACTCCAATACTAAAATCTTTGTTATTAATCATATTATTGTATAGCGTAAAAACAAAGCAAGGAATTAACAGTAACAAACTGGATAGTATCTTATGGGAAGATAAAGATGAAAAATCTGCAAGAAATAACCGCAATGTCTCTATTCGTAAATTACGGGTTTTATTAGAAAAAGTCGGAGACATACAGGTTGTTTTCGAAAATAATTTCTGGAAAATCACATTCGGAAACGAAGTATTTTGCGATTATGTTGCCGCAATACAATTTATTCAGGATACCTCTTTCGATGATTTTACCAAAGAGGCTACACTGTACCAATTATTAGAATTACTCGTTTTCGGCCCGTTATTACCTAATACTCAAGCTGACTGGATCGATAATTTTAAAAGCGATTACTCGGACATAACATTAGATCTTTTACACTCTCTTCTACAAAAGAAAGAGTTTGAACATAAAGAAGATATTCAATTATTGATTGCAGATACCATTTTTTTGCATGATATTTTTAATGAAGAAGCCTTAAGGGTTAAATGTTCCATTTTATACAAAAAAGATAAAAGAAGTATTGCCAAAAGCACCTATGACAATTTCTGCAAACAGTATAAATCATTATTAGGTACGGATTATAAAATATCATTTTCAACTATTGTAACTTCTAAGGAGGGTGCATCAAAACTAAAATGAGTTCACTGAAAAGTTACAAGTTATAATTCGCCAATAAGAAAGAGCTCCATCAAACTTTATTTTTGAGTAATGATAGGACTCTTTTCATTACTGACGGAAGGAGGTAAATTTCAGATTAAAAGGTCATTTTCTTTAAAGCCTATCTAAGTTTAATTTTGACACACCCTTTCCCGAATAAAAAAATCTGTTAAACCGTTCTTCAAAAAGACAACCGAATACCTTGTAAAATAATCGATAAATTATCCTTATTTTATTTGCCATTTTATAGGGTATTTTGTACTTTTACAAAGACCAATTCTTTTTTATTTAGCATAGATGAGTCATGTAAAGAAGGTATTAGAGCCTCCGTTACATGATTCGTCATGTATGTTAAAAATAAGAATTGGTCCTTTTTATTTTAAAACCGGAGGCTCTTTTTATTTACATAATTGTAAAGAGAAAGTGCATGAGGAATAAATACAATATTTCCGAAGTAATAACCAGAAAGTTTCGGGAAATGTTTGGTTATTTAGCTTATTTAACATATATTTCTACAGAACATATTATCAGTTCTGTTCTATCAAAATCAACACAAGACAATTGTTCAAGACTACGACTCAACCGCGATTTATACGGGAATTTATCAACTGATGCTCTCCATATCATTATCGAGGAAATTAATGAAGAATATCAACTACCTACAAAACTCTTTTTAGCAGGTAAAGGTGCTAAAGAAATATCACGGGAAACAGGTATTCCGATCCGGAAAGTATTACAACAAATCTATTACGGAGAGAAAGAAATTAAGGCTCATTTAAAACAATTATAAATAACATCCGAGAAAAAATAAAGCCGCATTCCCGATAATCAGATAATGCAGCTTTACTTATATATAGGGCTTGACTCATCAACCTTTATGAGCTTTCATACTGTCTTTCAATAAATAACCAATCAGAGCCAAGTACAATACCAAACCAAGCACTTGTTTTATTGTATCATTCATCTCGCAATTGTATTCAAATCCTCCGAAACGCAATCCGGCACTGACAACACCCATCAATGCTCCACCGGCAATGAATCCGGATGCCAACAATGTACCTCTTTCATACCGGGATTTATTCACTTCGGCATTTTTACTACGTGTACTGACATACCAGCTTACCAACCCTCCGACAACCAAAGGGGTATTCAGTTCCAAAGGTATAAACATTCCTAAAGCAAAAGCCAAAGCCGGAATTTTACAAAAAGTCAATGCTACGGCAATCAAAGCCCCAATACCATATAACAACCAAGGAGCGCCTTTCCCCGACATAAGAGGTTCGATAACAGCTGCCATAGCATTTGCCTGAGGAGCAGCCAAACCGTTTTCAGAAGTAAAACCGTATGTATCGTTCAAGATCAATATAACTCCTCCTACCGTCGCAGCAGAAACCAACGTTCCTAAAAATTTCCAGCCCTCCTGCTTTGCCGGAGTAGAACCCAACCAATATCCGATTTTTAAATCGGTTATAAAACCTCCGGCCATAGAAAGAGCCGTACAGACAACCCCGCCGATAATTAAGGCGGCAACCATACCCGATGTACCTTTAAGGCCAACAGCTACAAGAATAACAGAAGCTAAGATCAATGTCATCAACGTCATTCCCGATACAGGATTTGTCCCGACTATCGCAATTGCATTGGCAGCAACCGTCGTGAACAGAAAAGCAATGACAGATACCACAATAAAGGCAATAAAGGCCTGTGTAAAATTATGGATAATACCTAAATAAAAAAATAATAAAATCAGAATCAGTGTCGCGATGCAAGCAATAGCGATAAATTTCATAGAAATATCTCGCTGCGTACGTTTAACCGAAGTCATAACTGCCTCAGCTTTACCTCCAAGTTCTTTAGATGCTAAACCGACAGCTCCTTTTATGATTCCCCAAGAACGTATTATGCCGATAACTCCCGCCATAGCTATACCTCCTATACCGATATGACGTCCGTAAGTAGTGAATATTTGTTCGGGAGTCATTTGTCCTACGGCAATAGCAATATCACTGTTTCCCATAGTCAAGACCGAATCTCCCCAAAAAAGCCCCATAAAAGGAACAATAAGAAACCAGACAAATATAGATCCGGCACAAATAATCAGAGAATATTTAAGACCGACAATATAACCGAGTCCTAATACAGCCGCTCCCGTATTTATTTTGAAAACAGTTTTCGCCTTTTCGGCAATTGTTTCTCCAAACGGCAACACTCGCGTAGAAAGTACCTCGCTCCACCAACCGAATGTAGAAAGGACGAAATCATAAATACCTCCGATTAACCCTGCAAAAATCAAGGGCTTCGCTTGATTACCGCTCTTTTCTCCGGATATAAGCACTTGTGTAGTAGCTGTCGCTTCAGGAAAAGGATATTTACCATGCATCTCGGATACAAAATATTTTCGGAACGGTATCAAAAACAGAATTCCCAAAATTCCGCCTAACAGGGAACTTAAAAATACCTGCATAAAATCGACCGTAAGTCCCGGTATAATATAAAGTGCAGGAAGCGTAAATATCGCTCCGGCAACAATAACGCCCGAACAAGCTCCAATGGACTGTATAATGACATTTTCTCCTAATGCATTCTTACGACGAGTAGCATTAGATAAACCGACTGCAATAATAGCGATAGGAATAGCCGCCTCGAACACTTGACCGACTTTAAGACCTAAATAAGCGGCAGCCGCAGAAAACAGAATAGCCATTATAATTCCCCACGAGACCGACCATAATGTAACCTCCGGATAATTTTTCGAAGGTGACATAACCGGCTGGTATTCTTCTCCTTCACCTAATTCTCTGAATGCATTTTCAGGCAACTCCACCGGTTGCTTTTCTTCCTCTTTCATGTCTTTGATAAAGTTTGGGTTAGCATAATTATAATAAAAGAATGGCAAGTTACTAATTTTTACAGAAATTTCAGTAACGAAAAATAAAAATAGCGTCAATTTTAGCTATGTTTGCATCTATAAAATATGAATAGCGATGAAAGATATACTTGATTTTTTAACAGAACTGCGTCAACACAACAATAGAGATTGGTTTAATGAGCGTAAAGATCGGTTTAATGAATTACGAGCTACATTTTTGAATAGAGTAGATGAGCTTATTCGTCTCATTTCGGTATTCGATGAAGAAATTTCCGGTTTAGAGGCAAAAGATTGCGTATATCGAATTTATAGAGATACACGTTTTTCTCCGGACAAAACGCCTTATAAAACATTTTTTTCGGCATATATAGCTTCTAAAGGCGGTAAAAAAAGTTTACGTGCCGGATATTATTTACACTTAGAGCCGGGAAACTGCCTATTAGGCGGAGGTGTATGGTGTCCGGAATCAAAACTATTGAAAGAATTACGAGAAGCGGTATATGAACATTGCGATGAATTTATCGAAATAACGGAAAACCCGGAGTTTAAAAAAGTATATCCGGTTTTCGATGGTGAAATGCTTAAAACAATTCCCCGACCATTCCCAAAAGATTTCAAATATCCTGAATTGTTAATGAGAAAAGACTATGTCGTAATGGGGAAAAAACAAGACCGTTTTTTCGAGGACAATAACTGGATACAAAAGACGGCTGCCGATTTTAAAGTCTTACAGCCACTCAACCGCTTTCTAAACTATACCGTAGATGAAGTATATGATTACTGACCGATTTATACAAAATAAAAAATGGCGTATCGATTATTTTCGATACGCCATTTTTTATTAGAGTTTGTTACCGTAACTGTATTTTACGAGTAATCGTGTTCTTTCCATTCGTTCCGACAACGATATAAAGACCTTTTTCTTTCTTTAACCGAATAGTCTGATAATCGTCATCTATATTGAATTTATCCGACAAAGTTCCATTAATGTTGTATATGCTGAATGTATATCCTGAACATTGCTCAAATCTCAACATATCACCCGAAAGATACACTTTACAATTATCGGTATCCGAATTCGACAGACCTTCAGGTATACTTTCCGTCCCATTGAAATCGTCCAGACAGAAATATGTCGGGATAGTCGTTCCCCAATCATTTTTTCGAGAGCCGTCCACCGTAAAAGTGATTTTCTTAACCTTCCCTAAAGAAGTTAAATCAAACCACTCCCAAGTATCTACAACGATTCCTTCTGCCGAATTCCGATAATCTACCAGATAAAACTCTACAGTCTTACCATTATCCCCGGTAGCTATTATTTTATAATAATCCCCGATAGTAAACGGCAGATTCGCATCTTCCTTCCCGCTCGAGTTCATTCCCGTACCCTGTTCCGTTACATATTTCACCCAAGCTGTATTCGTTACATAACAGCCTTTGACAACATCACCCTCCGGATTATTCAAGACTTCTACCTGCGTCGGACCAAAATAGCTTGAAGCATACGCAACCGCATAATTTTCAGATTCATGTACCCCGCTACCGGCTGCCGACCCAAATTGATTCGAAGGGAAATCCGCCGGATTATAAACCGTTGAAGTCACATTTGAATAACCGAAATAAGCCCATGTTGCATAATCCGGCTCATAATAATTAGAGAATTTATAAGAACCGCTTACGAATGAACTCATAGATTCTTCCGGATCACCCATCCAATAGCTTTCAGAATCAAGATATAAATTTTCAAAAGTTGCGGCAGTAGCTTCTCCAGTTACAATTACCCGAACCGTTATTGTCGCAGCTTCATCCCAAGCATCCGTCACAGTCAGAGTATAGTCGCCGCATTCCTGAGGAACAAAAGAATACTGTTCTTCAGTGGAAAGGATTTCATTTTTCGAATTTCTCCAGCTATATGTATATGGAGAAACTCCTCCTGAAACATCGGCTGTCAAAATTACGGACTCACCTTCCGAAACAGTCTTATCATCTGCCATTACCACCAATTTTTGCGGTTTACCGCTGAAATTATCTATATAAACATTACCCTTGCTACTCAAAGTTATAGAAGTTATTTCTCCCCATTCTTTTAAACTGTAATATATCCACCGATCCTGAGTCGAGGCTATAGTCCGGGAAGAAATCTCAAGTTGACCTTTCGATGCAGATATTGTAACATCGGCATCCGACTTCAAATAAAATCCGGTCAATATCAATCCATCAGAGGTATTTATCAAAGTAACAGTTCCTTCTGTTTGGAGTTTTGCTGCTTTCCGGCTATCTTCTATTCCATCTGTAATCTCTTCTACGACAAAACCGTTGAATCGAGCCGTTCCATCTTCAAATCCGGTTTCCGTAACGGTTACATCTTCAAATGTGGACACAGATGTCGGTGCATAAGCTGTTGTAAAGGCACTCATAGCGATAACCTCTGATAATTGACCGTCTGCCAAACCTTTCAAAACAAAAAACGCATAATATTCGGTATGCTGTTTCAATTCGGTCAACGGGATTGCTGTTTCCTGTCCTTTAGAAACCGAAACTTTATTATCAGCAGCAATAACATCTTCCACAGAAGGCTCTTTTTCGTCATTCTTTAATAAATAATAGACTTCTGCATTGGCCGTTACTTTGACAGTAACAACCGCCGAATTATAAGTCACATCTCCTGACAAAATCGGATATCCGGATTCCATTGCCGGCAATTCTGCTACAACAAATTCATAAGCTCCGATAGTCGGATGTTCCGTATCACGCACATTTCCGACAATATCGGTAGCAACAAAATCTAACGGAATACCGGCATTAAGGCCGTCCAAATTTTTCAATGCAAGTATTTCGTCTGACTGAAAAGTCACTTTTTGATTAATACTATTAGATTCTTTAGAACCGGTCAACCAATTTTCGATCGTAGTATAATTTTTCGCAAAAACAGTTCCGGAAGTATAAAGTGCATTATTATTGAGCGTCGTTGCTTTCAGCGGCTTGCTGTTTATCCAATAAACATAACCGCCGGCTTCGTTTTGTATAATATTGTTCTGTACCGTAATCGATTCGCTGAAATTAGAAATATTATATATTCCGGCACATTTTTCGGCATTATTTCCACTCAAACGTATCGTATTGTTCACAATATCCACAAAGCTGATTTTATTTGTCGTAGAGCCTCCGGTTATCGAAATCGCATACGCATTATCCGATGACGTCAAAGATTTCAGATTCAATACATTATTATATACGCGGAAGTGTTTTTCTTCTGAACCGGCAACAGGTCTCAGCTTTATGCCACAGATATAGGGCATTGTCGCAGATATCACATTATTCCGCACAACCGTATTATAACAAGTATTCATATCTATCCCATTATATTCTTTTTTCGATGAACAGTTGCTGCTAATCACGTTTTTCTCTATAACTCCATCTACATCATAATTCAGATAAATCGCTTTACTCCATTGATTCTTGAACGTATTTCCGATAATCTTCGTTCCTTTATTCGTATCTGTCGGATTTGCTCCACCTGCCTGAACCGCAATATAACCTCCTTCAAAAAGGTTGCCCTCAACGGTCATATAGGTATCCGGAGTATTTTCTACAGCTTGATTTACAAAATTCGTATGCAATAATTTATGAGGATCTGATGTAACAGGTTCAGAAGTCATGACCTCTCCTTTAAAATAACAATTCCGAATAGTAACATAATTACTTGCATTTTTTACGTCCATCAAATAATAATATGTATTATCAGGATTAGTAAAAGTAATTCCTTCTACCGTCAAATAATCAGCTCCGAATATGGTCATTACAGCCGAGTTTTGTTCGTCATATCCTCCGGAATGGTTTTCTGCCGTAATCGTCACATCGCTATAATTTCCGCTTTTAGATTTCAATGTAATCGTATTCGCAGCAGAAGCTCCCGGAATTTCCGGAATTACCACTTCCTCATTATAGATTCCGTTTTCTAATTCAAAAACGACAGCACCATTTATACCATCTTTCATTGCTTCGACTGCAGCAGTAATAGTTTTATATTCTCCATTTTCTCCGATAGTATGCGTACCGTGGAATCCATCTTTAATTTTCAGATTTGCAGTTTCTGACGATTCTATTGCAAACGGATTTCCATTAACTTTGATACCGGATTGAACAAAGCTCAATGCCGTTCCGATTGCAGCATCGCTTCTTATATCACAAGTCAGCCAGAAATAATAAGTTCCGGGTGCTGAAATACTCTGTTCTCCCGTAAATACCGGAGTATCGCCTGTTTGTTCTGTGCCGAACTGACTTTCAGGACTGAATACATCACTCGTACCGGTAAAATAAACTTTCGTATTCATCAAACTCTCCGAATTCGTCACTCCGAATGAAAGTTCATCAACAACAAACGAACCTCTATCTCCGATAGCTTCAACGGCAACCTTAAGCATTTTTTCATTCAGAGAACCACCCAAAAGTTCACTTTTTTCATTAACAGATGTCGCCTTCACTGTACCACAGCTCAACGGTTTCAGCGTATAAGAGCTCACTTCTATCTCCCAACCGTCATTGACTATGTATCCCGTTCTGTTAAATCTGATTGTCAAAGAACCGTCTTCTGCCTTAGAGACAACCGATTCCGGTAAACTTTCATTCAGATCTCCATCATATTTCACCGATAAGTTTTCATCCTCGACTCCTGTACCATCGTATATTTCCAAATAATCACGAACGCTAGTCTTAAATTGTTTGAACGTCAATTTTATTACATCTCCCGGTTTCGGAACAAATGTCAGAGCACCTTCTTGGGTCTCACTATATTCTCCGTCTGCACCTCCGTCATCATAACAAACATAAGGAAAATCTCCCACATTGATTGTTTCATGTCCCGATACCGGTAACAGACAAACATTCTTTATTTCCCGATCGCCTTCCGGATCTCCGTTTTCGACCGATTGCAAAATATTATTTATGGTAACCGACAGTAATTTTGCATCTAACTTCTGTGATGGTGTAGCTCCGGCTTTAACATCGTAAGTTATCCAAAAATAAGTATCTCCTTCTTCCAGAATAAAGTCAGACGACACAGGAATCTCCAGATTCCCGACAGAACCGTCAACATCGATACTGCCAATTTTATTTGTTGTTGCAAATGCATCATTCTTACCTGTATAATAAACAGAGACTTTATCTATACAAGATTGACTGTTTTTCAGATCGACAGCAATTTTATTTAAAGACAACGGGTTTTTATCGCCTCCGGTCACTATCTTAAACCGCAAAATTTCCTGATCGGCAGTACCTCCGGCTACAAAGTCCGAATTTGCCTGCACGACATCTATCCCGTCGAACGACATATCTTTCGATTGATACTCTCTTACAAAAGCATGCCAGCCATCTGCATTATAAAACGAATCATTGGCGTTGAAAAGAACAGTAACAGCTCCGTCTTCCGATTTAGAACGAATAACAGTTTCCGGCCCGTTTTTTCGCTTATCTGCGGTATTTGCTTCCCACAATACTTCTCCGGTCGTTCCTTTACCGCTATAAATTATATAAGTAGCATCCACACCATAATATCCAGACTTTGCACTCACGGCAAAATCCTGATACTCCAATTCTATAATTTTACCTTCGGAATACGGAATAAATGTAACGATTTGATTTCCCTGTACAGCTTCATATCCACTACCATACTTTTTGGGGGTATGCGTATAAGTCCAACTACCATAAATCGTTTTTTCAAATGTTCCTACCGTAGAAACGTATTCATTTTTTATCGTACGGTCGCCTTCCGGATCGGTATCGGCAATAATTTCTTCCTTACCCGACAAGACAACAGCGGTGCATCCCGCATCGATCTTATTCCCGGCCACAGCTCTCGGATCTATATCGTATGCCAACCAAAAATAGTTGTTTCCTTCTCCCAATTCCTGAGTACAACCGGTTATTTCAAAATCAGAACTACCGTTTAAAATAACCTCTCCTATTTTATTGGAAGAACCGAATTCCGCTTTTTTACCCGTATAATAGACCGATGCTTTTGTCACATCTGCAGGATTGGTCGTTCCAGATGTAGTAAACTTAAAAGTCTGCGCTATTATAGGAAGGACATTCTCTGTTTGTATATTCAACGACAAAATAGGTTGTAAAACATCTCCAGCCATAATTGTTCCGTCGGTATATTGTGCAGCAACAATAGATTTCACGGTCATTTCTCGAGGTTCTACCTCAGAAACTACAGCTTCAAAACCTTCTCCGAACAAAGCTCCTGTCACACTGGTCAGCGCAACAGTCAATGCTCCGTCGTTTGAAGATGACGTTACGGTAATTATATCTCCACTGGAAATTTGAATATTTAAGTCAGCCTCTTTTACCGATTTACCATTATACACCTTTAGTATATCGCTTTTATCGCTGGTCGTGGTACTGAATAATGCCACTTTCTTAAATTCAATTTGAATCCGCCTACCCGATGTCGAAGGTATAAAAGTCGTTTGCCCCTTAAAACCCTCCGATATTTTTCCGTCAGGCCCGCCATCATCATAAAAATTCAAAGATGTCTGGCCTACATAACAATTCTGCCACATCGCAGACATGCTCAATTCATTGCCGATATAAACTTCTCCTACAGAGGTAATCGGGGTCTCAAGCACCTCGTTTCCGGCAACCTTTATCGACGTACATTGTGCCGCTATTTTATTCCCGACAACAGACGCCGCCGTTACATCTCCTACCAACCAAAAATAATTATTTCCGGATACGAGTTCTTGCGATCCGGATACTTTAATATCGGAATCACCTGACGATACGGAGGCATAAAGATGAGCATCATTAAATTGTAATTTATTTCCCGAATAATAAACTTTTAAATTCTGTAAATCCGAGACAGAAACCGTACCGTTCAAGTTAAAAGATAATTCACTTACCGTTAACGGATTAAGGCTTCCTTCCGCCTTTACGTTAATGAGCATTACCGGTTGGCATTCCGCACCTACGGGAACGGAAGAAACACCAGTAGAAAGAGCAACGCATTCTCTTATTGCCATATCTTTAAGGGATACGCTTTTCACGACTGCTTTCCAGCCAGCTCCCGATGCACCCGAACAATAATAGCCAACAGTCATTTTACCATCGGAAGAGGCCGACGTGAAAACAGAGCCCGCAGCAATCACACCTTTGTCTCCATCGGGTAAATCATCATAACCGACATCGACAAAACCGTCATAAATTCTAAATTGAGCAGATTTTACATCTACTGTTTCAAAAGAGACTTCTATAACTTCGCCTGCATTTCCCGGCACAAAACACACTGATGACGGATAATCACACCACGATTCGGCATTGCTTGAGCTTCCACCGCTATCATAAAATGTTATCGGATCGGTTACCGTAACGGTTTTCGGATTGTCATAGTCATCGCCATACGGCATCATGACTGAGGTTGTTTGTCCCCAAACCGGCCCCACCTTGCATAAAAACGCAAAAGCAATCAAGAATGTAATAATTCTTTTCATAAGCATTTTAAATTAAACAATTATTTGAATCAAAATATAAATATTCAAACCACTGAATAACTTATACTTACAAAAAGTTATAGGGAAAGATACAGTATATAGCCGGTGTAACCCGTTAACGTCACATTTTATACTTACCTCTGCTTTAACCCCCGAAAGCATAAGATATTCTGAAAATGTACGGCAGGTCTTCTGACTTATCTCTCCTCTTTCGGACGTCTTCCCAGCATAATCGAAACGAACCTTTCGATTTTCCCAGTGACATGAATGTCCGGAATCAACGAGAATTACAGCAGCGGGACTGTTCAGGACTTGCACCTGATTCCCTTTTAATCACCTGAGCAGACAAACGCAGGCGAACCAATACGAATGCAAACTTACCGGTTTAATTTCTGTTAATAGGATTTACGATGTTAAAATAATAAAATAAGATATACTATCTATAATCAAAAATTTTATTTATTATTGTTTTCATTCCCCGATAGAAATTTTATCAAGGTACAAATACAGCAAGAACCTGTCTAAATTTTCCGATTAAAATATTCGACAAAATTTAGACAGATTCTAAACAAAATACTTTATTAAACCTTAAAACGAAGAGTAAACCGACTACCTTTTCCTAATTCACTCTCAACAGTCAATGTTCCGTTATGGGCTTCGACAAAATCTTTAGATATAGATAACCCCAAACCACTACCTTGCACCTTCGTGCCCGGAACTCGGAAATAACGGTCGAATATGCTTTGATGATAACGCGGATCTATTCCTTTTCCAAAATCCTGTACATAAATTTCTACAATATTACCTTCTTGTTTAGCCCCGATAATTATACGTCCATTTTGCGGAGTATAGCGTATTGCATTACTTAACAAATTCGTAATCACCCAAGCAATCTTTTCACTATCGACAAATAGCTTGCTGATCTTTTCGGGATATTCGACTTCTATCTGGCAACCGAATTTATCGGCCTGCACTCTATTCGCCTTTATCGCATACTCGATCAGCTCTATCGGTTTCGTTATTTTAGGCATCAGTTGCAACCGACCGGTCTCGACCTGAGTCATATTCAACAACTCTCCAGTAATGCTTAAAAGCCTATTACTATTTTCTTTTATGCTCTCCGAGAGTTGTTTCTGTTCATCATTCAATTCTCCTACTCGATTATCTTCTAACAGTTTAAGGCTCATTAAAATTGCCGAAATAGGAGTTTTTAATTCATGAGATATAGTAGAGATAAGCGTTGTTTTTGCCGAATCCCGCTCTTTGAACTCCGTAATATTATTCAACAAGATAATATTTCCTATATTTTTCTGTTCATTCTCTCCAGCTTCAACAATCCGAATCGGGATATATTTTGCCTGAAAATAGCTTTCTTTATTATCTGCATATATTTTCAAAGGTTCTTGTTTTTCATTCGGAGATACCAACTCTTTTACCAAACGACGGAGCAGATCATTTTTCAACGCAACTTCTGTTGCCGAACGATACAACAAATCGCCTTTTTTTAAATGTAATAAATTAAGCGCTTCTTCATTGACAAACACAATTTGCATTTCTTCATTCAAACCTATAATAGGTTCTGTGATACTATTTACAATCGCCTCGATGTATTTCTTCCCCGACAAAATATCGGATATTGAGCTATCGTGAAATTCTTCAAGCCTTTCCGCCATTTTATTAAAAGAAGCTGCAACACCTCCGAATTCTACTCCCAACCCGGCCGGTAGCCGTTTTTTATAATTCTGATCAGCAACTTCTTGAATTCCTTTGATCAACTCTTTTATCGGCTTAACGATATATTTAGGGAAATAAACTAAAAGACCTATGGAAACCAGAATGCAGAAAACAAATAGAACAGAAATCCATAATAAAGAGTTCTCTGCCGCAGCCTCCGCCATCTGGCTCTTATGGGAAATAGACACCATATTCAACTCCATGATACGATATAAATCGGCACGCATTTTTACGATCGATTTACGATCCGGATGTTTTTGATATTCTTCTAAATGATCTTTCAAAATACGAGTTGCTTGCAATTCGTCCGTTTCCGTAATATTTTTCTCCTGCAACCTAAAGTTTTCAATAAAGACATCTAAAGCGGCAGGATCTGAATCTATCTTTTCCAATGCCACAAGCATATTGCGGGCATAATTTAGAGAATTATTATTTGCATCATAAATATTCCGTGAATTCCGGTCTAAATCATATACCGAACTTATGGCAAGCGTACCTAACATAAGAATCATCGCAAAAAGGATGCAAATGCCTAACGTAAGTTTATTTTTTATTCTCATACTCTTTCAGATTTTGAAATCCAAATCTAAGCCAAAATAATTAAATCTATATTGGAACTTGATAAAAAGTCCACTAATTTTTTATAATTCATAATAGAAAAGATTGCCGAGAAAAAAGATAATTCAGGTTTTCCTATACAACATTTAGTAATATGATTATTTGCACATGTCTCTATAATTCCGTCTATCACATTCGATTTCTGCAACTGAATTACTTCTCCCCCAAGTTCCGTCGCCAATTTAAAATGGTTTAACAAGTGCCGCTGCACCGCCAACGGAATTCTGTCGGCACTTTCTTTCGGTGTCTGAACATATAAAACCGAAAACTGCGTATTATGATGAATTGCCAACCGTGCAGCTTTCCGTATCAGCTTACGAGGTGTTTTTTCATTGGTACTAATACACACCAATATTTTTTCATGTCTTACTCCTACATTACCTACTACGACTTCATCTTCGACTTTCTTCGCGACACGCAAAGCAACCTCTTTCAATGCCAACTCCCTCAATTGCAAAATATTGTCGGCATTAAAAAAATGAGACAACGCCCACTCTACTTTATCCGAACGGTATATTTTCCCTGCTTTCAGACGTGCTAAAAGTTCTTCTGCCGTCAAATCAATATTTACGACTTCATCTGCCTCTTCCAAAACGCTATCCGGAATACGCTCTTTTACCTCTATTCCCGATATTCTCTGAATTTCATCGTTCAACGCCTCTATATGCTGGATATTAACCGCACTGATTACATTGATACCTTCATCAAGAAGCTGAAGGACATCTTGCCATCTTTTTTCATTCAGGCTTCCCTCCACATTAGTATGCGCCAATTCATCGACAATTACAATTTCAGGACGTATTCGGATAATTGCTTCTACATCCATCTCTTCCAATTCCTTGCCTTTATAAAAGATTTTCCGGCGCGGTATTACGGGAAGTCCTTTCAATTGCGCATCCGTATCCGTACGACCGTGAGTCTCAACGTAACCGATCTGTACATCTACACCGCTTTCCAACAATTGGTGCGCTTCCTGAAGCATCCGATAAGTTTTCCCTACTCCGGCAATCATACCGATATATATCTTAAACTTACCCCGTCTCGATTGCTTTATTAAATCTAAAAAATGCTGGACACTTTTCTCCTTATCCATCTTTACTGTTTTATAAAACATACATACCCCCGGTGTCGCTAATCACCGAGGGGTATAAACAAAACATATTTAAATAGAACAACACAACTTTATCATCGTATAGTAATCCCGAAAACGAAATGTACGTCTTCACGATTAGGATTCCAAATTACCTGTGTATAAACCGGCAAGGAAAAACGTTCATTAAAATGAATCTCCTTTGTCGCTTTCAATGACACATTCGTAACGGCAAAATCATCATTTTTATATTGCTCTGAACGCCAAGGACTACAACCGACGGCAGCATTCAACTGCACTCCCTTAACGGTAAAAGGATACCCGAATTCCATATAAGAAGAATAGGCGTTGACACGGCTACCATCAGAAATCGTCTTACGGTCACCTCCGGCAAACATTGTGTACCAAGAAATACTCAATGGAAATTTCTCTACCGGAAGCGCATAAGATAATCCTGCTTCAAAAATATGATCTGTAGTGTGATTATCAAAATTGAAATAGTTATTTTTACCGTTTTCACGGTCATTATAAATGCCAGACTGACCTGCCCACCATAAATCGGCAACAGAAATAGTCAAACCTGCAATGGTATAAGCAGCCGTAATATCGGCTTCTTTATGACCTTGTCCTGTAAAATCGACACTACCCCACGCCGTCAAAGAAAAACCGGCCACTTGAAGACCTAATGTAGGCTGAACAGCAGCACCAGACTGGTACATACCTCTCCAAATATAAGAACTTACTAAATCTCCCTGTACATTAAAACTTACTCCTTTATTTTCTTCTTGTGCTTTGAGAACTACGGGAGATATGACACTCAGCAATATAATTATAAACTTTTTCATTTCCAATTTTCTTATTTTTGATATATTCTATTATTAATTATTTATTTTGTTGATCCAACGCAACGTTCAGTTTCAAGACATTTACTTTTGCCGTTCCGAAAAGTCCTAATAATGGAGCTTCGGTATTTTCCTCTACAATTTTACGGACCTTATCTTCTTGCATACCCCGAGCTTTAGCTACTCGTTTTATTTGCACTTCTGCACTTTGCGGTGTTATGTGAGGATCAAGTCCTGAACCGCTGGCCGTTACCATTTCTGCAGGTACTTCATTCCGTTTTAAATAGGGGTGATGCACCAAAAAAGTATCAATACGTACTTCTACTTCTTCGAGATATTCGGGATTCGTAGGACCTTTATTACTTCCGGCAGACGCATCTGCTGTATAATCGGCAGCAGAAGGACGTCCCCAAAAATAAATATCCTTAGTAAATTTTTGTCCGACATTCGCAGCTCCGACAACTTTCCCATCCAATGTCACAACTTCGGCATTTCCGTTTCCCGGTCCTGCGACTTTGGCGAAAGCCCATAAAACGAAGATGTAACATAAAGAAAAGAATACACAGAATACCAGCGTTATCTTTATCGATTTCCAAACTATTGATTTCATTTCTATCTATTATTATTTAAAAGAATAAACTTACAAACATATCTATCAACTTAATTCCTATAAAAGGCACGATAATACCTCCAAGTCCGTATATCAACAGATTTCTGCGAAGAAGAGCGGATGCTCCTATCGGCTTATACGTTACACCCTTCAAAGCCAGAGGAATTAACGCCGGAATAATCAATGCATTGAATATTACTGCCGAGAGGATAGCCGTTTCAGGACTATGTAAATTCATTATATTCAACGCTGCAAGCTGCGGAATAGCAATCATGAATAGAGCCGGAACAATTGCAAAATACTTTGCCACATCATTCGCAATAGAGAAAGTTGTCAAAGTTCCACGTGTCATCAACAACTGTTTTCCTATCTCCACGATTTCTATCAATTTTGTAGGGTCATTATCTAAATCTACCATATTACCGGCTTCCTTAGCAGCTTGTGTCCCACTATTCATAGCAACACCGACATTAGCCTGTGCCAGAGCAGGAGCATCATTTGTTCCGTCTCCCATCATTGCAACCAACTTACCGCTGTTTTGCTCTTTCTTGATATACTCCATCTTATCTTCCGGTTTAGCTTCTGCAATATAATCATCAACTCCGGCTTTTGCTGCAATATATTTAGCTGTAAGAGGATTATCTCCGGTCACCATAACGGTCTTCACTCCCATTTTACGCAGACGTTCAAAACGTTCTTGTATTCCCGGCTTAATAATATCCTGTAACTCAATAACTCCTACTACTTTGCGATCTACACTGACAACCAAAGGAGTTCCCCCGTTACTTGAAATCACATTGACCAATTCTTCGGCATCTTTCGGGAATGTATATCCGGCTTGAGTAGTAATCGTACGGATTGCATCAAAAGAACCCTTTCTGATCTGCATACCGTCTTTCATATCTACTCCTGAACACTTTGTTTCGGCAGTAAACCGGATCATCCGTTCTACCATCATACCTTGTCTTGAAGCATTTACATCAAGCCCTTTACCTAACTCAACGATAGATTTACCTTCCGGTGTTTCATCAGAAAGTGAAGAGAGCACACACCATGAAACAAATGTTTTAAAATCTACCGAAGCATCTGTACAATACATTTTCGTCGCTTTCCGGTTACCGATCGTTATCGTACCCGTTTTATCCAAAAGTAATGTGTCTATATCACCGGCAGTCTCAACAGCTTTACCCGATTTCGTAATCACATTAGCCCGCAAAGCACGATCCATACCGGCTATACCAATTGCAGAAAGCAATCCTCCGATCGTCGTAGGGATAAGACAGACAAACAGTGCGATAAGTGATCCGACTGCAATTGTAGCACCGCTATAATCTGCAAACGGTTTTAAGGTTACACAAACAATCACAAAAACAAGAGTAAATCCTGCCAACAATATAGTCAAAGCTATTTCATTCGGTGTTTTTTTACGAGAAGCCCCCTCAACAAGGGCAATCATCTTATCCAAAAAACTTTCACCGGGACGACTCGTCACCAAAACTTTTATAACATCGGAAAGGACCTTAGTACCGCCTGTTACAGAACTCTTATCTCCTCCGGCTTCACGAATGACTGGGGCACTTTCTCCAGTTATTGCACTCTCATCGATAGAAGCCAAACCTTCGATAATTTCCCCGTCTGCCGGAATAACATCTCCGGCTTCGCACAAAAAGATATCTCCTTTTTTCAATTCAGAACTCGGTACGACTTTAATTTTATCTCCAGACAACCTCTTTGCCGGAGTTTCCTCTCTTGTCTTTCTCAAACTATCGGCTTGAGCTTTCCCCCTTGCTTCGGCTATCGCTTCTGCAAAATTGGCAAACAGTAAAGTCACAAACAAGATTATAAATAAAGTCATGTTATACCCAAATGAACCCTGAGTAGGATCAACTAACGAATAGAACGTTATAGGCAACATTAATAGCGTAACGACTTCGACAGTGAACATGATCGGATTTTTAATCATCATGCGCGGATCGAGTTTTACGAACGATTGTTTTATACTTGCTAAAACCTGCTCTTTCTGAAAGAGCGAAGTTGAAATATTCTTTTTCATCTCAGACTCTTAATTAAATATATAAACTTAAATGTTCGGCAATAGTACTTAATGCGTGAACCGGGAAGAAAGACAGTGCTGCAACGATAAAGATAACGGCAAATGTCATAGCGCCGAATGTTGCAGTATCGGTTTTTAACGTTCCGGCACTTTCCGGAATATATTTCTTTTCAGCAAGCAATCCGGCAATTGCAACCTGTCCGACTATCGGAATAAAACGAGAAAGAATCAATACGATACCACAGGTATAGTTCCAGAACATCGTGTTATCTCCTAATCCTTCGAATCCTGAACCGTTATTGGCTGCACAAGAAGTATATTCGTACAACATTTCACTCAACCCATGGAAAGACGGGTTATTCAACCAACCTCCTTCCGATTCTACAAAAGCCGGATTATGAACATATAAATAAGATGCTAAAGCTGTTCCTACCAGAATAACGAACGGATGAAGTAAAGCCACGATCGTTGCGATTTTCATTTCTTTGGCTTCGACTTTCTTTCCTAAAAATTCAGGAGTACGCCCTACCATAAGACCACTGATGAAGACTGCAATGATAATAAATACATAATAGTTCATAAAACCGACGCCGACTCCACCGAACCAAGTGTTGATCTGCATATTCAACATCTCGATCAATCCGCTCAACGGCATCGTACTGTCATGCATACCGTTTACCGAACCATTCGATGTTACAGTTGTGGTAACGCTCCAGAATGCTGTTCCGGCAGCACCCAAACGAACTTCCTTACCTTCCATAGCACCATTTTCCTGGGCTATTCCCATGTTATCGATTGCAGGATTCCCATTCATTTCGTAATAGGTATTAATACCTACCCCGACAATATAAGCAAAGAACATTACGGCAAAAATACTTGCTCCGAACTTTTTCCGTTTCAGATAAAATCCTAAAGCCCATATCATAGCCATCGGAATAATCAATATCGAACAACATTCGAAAATATTGGTCAAGAATGTCGGATTTTCCAACGGATGAGAGGAATTCACTCCGAAATATCCACCTCCATTAGTACCCAATTGCTTAATAGGAACAATTGCTGCGGCAGGTCCTTGCGAAACCATTTGTGTTCCGCCTTCTAATGTATTTACCTCCATTTTTCCGTCAAATCCCATCGGTGTTCCTTCAAGAATCAAAACAAAACCGACAAGTAAGGAAAGAGGTAATAAAATACGTGTACAACTACGTACCAAGAAATACCAGAAGTTCCCGATTGTTTTTGTCGTTTTTGCTGCCATCGCTTTCATTATTCCTGCCATTGCCGCCATACCGGTTGCCGCAGTTATAAATTGGAAAAGCATAATGACAAACAATTGTGTGAAATAAGTCAAACCGCTCTCTCCGCTATAATGCTGAAGATTACAATTTACCATGAAACTGATACATGTATTGAATGCCTGATCAGCCGTCTGGTTAGCATTCCCGTCCGGATTTAACGGCAGCCAATGCTGGGTACACAACAATATCATTCCCCAGAAAAACCAAACTAAATTTAAAACCAATAATGCTTTCAGGAATTGTTTCCAGTTCATTTCTTCTTTCGGATCAACCCCTACCAGCTTATAAATAAAATTTTCTACAGGAGTAAAGAAATCCCAACGACTTTTTTCTCCTTTATATACTTTTGCAATATGTTTCCCCAGCGGATAACTAAATACCAGCAAAATCACAATTTGCAAAACAGATCCTAATATTTCCGTATTCATTTCTATTAACTGTTACGAATTTTAAAACTTTTCGGGATTGACTAGCACATACATCAAATACCCGAACAAAACCAAACTAATAATAAATAAAATTGTGTACATAAAAACTCCTTTCTTTTCAGATTTTCTCAAACCAATCTATACACTTTAAAAAGAGCCAAAAACATGCAGCTCCACTTAAACACATAATAATAAATGATAGCACTTCATTCATATTGTCATTCTTTTTAATTAAACATGCCAGCTTTATAGCGAATGATGTGCCAAAATGGGAAGCAAAATACTACTATACTAAAAATGAACACTTTATATAATTAGGCTATTATAATAAACGGGGTGCAGCCTTTTCAAAATGAAAAGGCTGCACCCCGTTTTGAAAAATGTAATTTCACTCTATAACCCGTACTCTTCTATCTTGCGATAAAGGGTAGTCAACCCGATTTTAAGTAATCGAGCCGCTTCGGTTTTATTTCCTTTAGTATATTCGAGAACACGAATAATATGTAGCTTTTCTATTGACGCCAACTCAAAATCAGAACATGAACTACTTCCGATACTCTTGTTTTCACTTATCTGTTGAATATCAATAGGAAGGTCTGTCGATGTCAGAATCTCCCCATTACAAACAATCATACTACGTTCTATTACATTCCTTAATTCCCGTACATTTCCCTTCCATGTGTACCGACACAACACCTCATAAAAAGAAGAGTCGATCTTCGGAATCGACATACGTAGTTTCTCAGCGAATGATCGTATAAAACTATCTGCCAATAAAGGAATATCTTCGGGATGTTCTCTTAATGCAGGTAACTGTATCCGAAAAACCGACAGCCTGTAAAAGAGATCTTCCCTAAAACTTCCGTTTTCGATTTCTTGTACCAAATCCCTGTTGGTTGCAGCGATGACCCGGACGTTTACTTTCGTCAGCTTCGTTTCCCCAATCTTTATATATTCTCCTGATTCTAAAATACGAAGTAATTTTGCCTGAAGATCATATGCCATCTCTCCGATCTCATCTAAAAAGATAGTACCATTATCAGCCTCTTCAAATAAACCTTTTTTATCCTTTAATGCACCGGTAAAAGCTCCAGCTTTATACCCGAACATTTCACTTTCCAATAATTCTTTACTAAAAGCGGAACAATTGACTGCAACAAAAGACTTCTTATTTCTCAAGCTATTTTTATGTATTGCTTGAGCAAACACTTCTTTTCCCGTTCCGGTCTCTCCGGTCAACAATACCGGAACATCGGTCATACTTACTCTCTTGGCCAAAGATACCGCATCTGAAAGCAAACGGGAACTTCCGATAATAGAGTCAAACGAATATTGTCTCTCATCCATTCGGTCTTCTTTATTTACCGACTTATTTTTAGCGGCTTTTTCCGAAGCTTGACTCAATAAAGGTATAATCCGGTTATTATCATCCCCTTTGGTTATATAATCGAATGCACCGTTTTTAATCGCCTGTACACCATCAGAAATATTACCATGTGCCGTCAACAATATCACCTCCGACATAGGAAACTCTTTTTTCAGACGGACAACAAAGTCTACGCCATTCCCATCAGGAAGAAAAACATCACACAACACGACGTCCGGGACAGCTCTTTTCATTTCGGATAAAGCTGTTTTGCAGTCGGCAGCCTGATAAATTTCATAACCTTCTAATTCGAGCATTCTTGCCAATAGCTTCCGTATCTGGTCTTCATCATCGACAATCAAAATCTTACTCATCTTCATAAAATTATCTTACAGACTGTTTAAAATTTTCCGATAAAACAGATTTAATAAGGTTATTTTTACATTTTCACTTGTCAGATAACCCATTATCATCCTTAAAAGAAACACACAAACCTGCCCTGAGTAAAATTTAGACGACAGGTTCTTAACCGGCAAATATATCATATATTTATCTTACTCCCAAATAAACTATTCTATCCGGGAATATTGACAATCTTCCAAATTCGCCAAACAAGCCACAAAAAAAACGCTCCGAAAACGGAGCGTTTTTCTGTATATGCTGTAAATATTATTCAGCACTTTCTGCAGGAGCAGCTTCAGCAGCAGGAGTCTCTTCGACCGGAGCTTCTTCTGTCGCAGCCGCAGCAGCCTCTGCCTCAGCAGCAGCCTTTTCAGCTTTTTTCTTAGCGACAACCTCAGCAATAGCCTTATTAACTTCTTTTTCTGCTTCAAGGCGTTTCTTTGCATCAGCCTGTTTAGCATCGGCAAGCTTAGCCTTTATAGCTTCAACAGCATTTTGTTTGTTTTTCAACCAGGCTTGGAAACGGGTTTCAGCTTCTTCTAAAGAGAATGCACCTTTTTTGACACCGCCTAACAAGTGTTTTTTCATCAACACGCCTTGTGCAGACAAGATATTACGAGTTGTATCGGTGGGTTGAGCACCGGTTTGAAGCCAATACAAAGCTCTTTCGAAATCCAAATTTATTGTAGCAGGATTAGTGTTCGGATTATAAGAACCTATCCTTTCAATAAACTTACCATCACGTGGTGCCCTGCTATCGGCGATTACAATGTGATAGAACGGATAACCTTTACGACCGTGTCTCTGTAATCTAATTTTAGTTGCCATTTGAAATTTTTTAAATTGTTATTACTTGCATTAGCGGCGCAAAGGTACGTTAAATGTTTCAATATACAAAATATTTACTTTAAGAAACTTCCTTAATCCATAAAATTTACCTATTCTGAAAACAAATATACCTTTATTATCGTACATTTATACGACCGACTCTAAGTCTTCCAAATTTTTATTAGACTTTCTAAAAAACTTATGATCAATTTTACTCAGAAAGGCTCTAAAATCCCAAACAAAATTTAAAGTTCATCATCATACAGGAATACAAAAATGACATAAAATTGCAATGAAATTGTAGTAAAAAAGATAAAAATATATGCTATCTTTGTAAAATAAATGAACAGACTACGGGAAATAGTCTCTTGTCCAAATAAACCTTCGTTTAATTGGACAGTCTAAATAAAAGTTGTATATGGTAAATACAGAACTTTATCTTATTCATGCATAGATAATTGTTCTGAACAATTGAAGAATGTGTTTTAGATTTTAAAGGGATGATAAAAACGAACGTTTGTTTGGATAGGATGAAAAAATCGAAATACCTATTTTATTTCTCTTCCCTTTTTATTTAAACTCAAATTAAAATTTAAAAGTATTTTTATTTACTAACCAAAATAAAACGATTATGAAAAAAATCTACCTAAAACTATTATTTAGTTTGTTGTTTATCATTGGAGCAACGAGCCATATCCAAGCACAAACGACTGAAACATTCAGTAATGCAAAAGACCTTGGAGGAAATCAAAAATACACAGATGGAAGTTTCACCGGTGTAAATAATATTGTATGGAGTTGGACAGCATGTCAAGATGGAGCACAACAAAATGAACCATATACAATTGATGGAGTAACTCCAATATTGAGACATCCAAGTTCAAAAATGTCTGCCACAATTCAGGGAGGCATATCATCTTTTTCATTACAATATAAAAGAGCATATACAGGAACTTCTGCGTCACGAATTATAGAAGTTTATATTAATGGAGAATTAGTAGGTTCTGGAGAAGAATGTAAGAATGATACAGAGCTTAGAATTTTAACCGTATCAAATTTAACAATAGCTGGAGAATTTTCCTTAGAAATAAAACTGAAAGGCAGTGGCACAAAAAATGCACAAACGTGTATTGATAATTTTACTTGGAACAGTTATTCTGTAGATCCTTCGAAACCTGCAATTAGTGTTACAGACGGGTTAAACATAAATTTTGGAATCATCGAAACTATAGGGACTTCATCAGAAACTCAAACTATTACTGTAGAAGGGACTAAACTTACAGATGCTATTACCGCAACATTATCTGACAAAACAAATTTTTCTTGTACAGGAGATTTGACAAATGAAGGCGGTAATTTATCAGTCACCTATACACCTTCTGAATTAGGAGAGCACACCGCAACTATTACTTTAAGTAGCACTGGTGCTGAGGATGTTATAATCAATTTAAAAGGAGAGTGTAAAAAATTAACTGCTGCAACAATTGAAGAACTCAGAACATTCGATGCAGATAATACTACCGAATATTCTCTATCTGGTAATGCAATTGTTACGTTAGCTGCCAGCGATGATAAAAATGGAATCAATGATTATTATTTGCGCCACGCCAAATATGTTCAAGATGCAACCGGAGCAATCTTAATTGATGATGCAAATCAAACAATAACAGGAAATTATACTGCAGGAGATCAAATATCCGGTTTAAAAGGAACACTGCAATCGTACAATGGTATGTTGCAACTTATACCAACTGTCGATGCAACAAAAGGAACTTCAGGAAACACAGTAAACCCGATTGAAAGGACTCTTGAAACAATTTCTGTTAATGATCAAGGGAAATTGGTTAAATTAAAAAATGTAACTATTCAAGACGTAGATGGCGGTAATGGAAAAATCGCATTTGGTGGAGAGTCTGGAAAAAGTGGTGTAACCTACAATTTTGTAGAAGGCACTCAAGCAGTACTTCGTATCCAATATCCAGATCTTGCAATCATCGGAACTGAAATACCTGCTACTGCTCAAAACATCACTGGAGTTGTTTTAGTATACAATAGTGATATTCAAATCGTACCTATTAGTATTATAGATTCTGAACTCGACGGAGTAAAAGCCGCTACAACAGATGACAATATAACTATTTACAGCTCGAATGGTAAAATTTATGTCAATGCCATTGGCGGTGAAAAAATCGAACTATTCAACATTACCGGTCAAAAGGTTGCCGAAAAAGTCGCTGTTTCCGGAATAAATGTTCTTGATGCAGTTTATGATATCACGCTTGTAAAAGTAGGTTCTAAAGTAGTTAAAGTTGTCAAATAATGAGTCAATTTATATTTTCGAAAAAAGCGTGGCTTTTCCACGCTTTTTTCATTTTCAGTTTCAGTATCATCGCTCAAACCCCTGTATGGACAGAAAATTTTGAATATCCTATAGGTGATGAAATAGGTAAACATGGCTGGTTGTTCGAAAACGATAATCCATATCTGAAAGTTTGTCCGGGACTGACATTCGAAGGATATGCCGGATCAGGTATCGGAAACGGACTACAGATAGAAGAGGAAAATAAAAATGCCGCCCGGCATACATTCCCGCAAATATCGGAAGGGTGTGTCTATGTGTCTTTTCTCGTTCAGTTCAACAGCAATCTTAAAAGCCAGTATTTTTTCACTTTATGGGACGGAAATATGCCGAGTTGGGCTGGCGGGACAGATACCAAATTTGCCTTTAACGGACGAATATACGGTGAGAAGAATTCTGATTTCGATTCAAGGTTAAATATCGGCTTATCTTTTTATGATAATCAAAAAGCGGTCTACACGACCGATAAACCCGTTGTAATCGGAGAAACTTATCTCCTCGTAATCAAATATGAAATAGTACCGGGAGATAACAATGATAAAGTTTCTTTATATCTTTTAGATCGCATACAGGATCAAGAACCAGAGCAACCTTTATTAGGGCCGTTATCCGATAATGCTTCTAAAGGAGATATATACCCTGCCGGATTGATGTTCCGTGCAAGCCATACCGGGCAGGATATTATTGTCGATGGAATACGAATTGGTACTACATGGAAAAGTATCATATCTTCCTCCTCATCGGGGATATCAAAAGAATCAATAAACAATAGACTGAAAATCAAGAAAGATTCTCAAAATATCTTCATAACTTTACCCAAAGAAGAACAGATAAACATATATGGAATAAACGGAAAACTTCTTTTCTCGGTCAAAGGGAATACCGGAATCAACCGTATTCCGATTCTTAATAAAGGGTTATATTTCGTTACAGCAGGAAAAGAAAAAGGAAAAGTGCTTTTTTAAATACTTCAAGAGATAGTCGTCTAAATTTTCTATCAGGAAAAGAAAATATTACGACAATCGACAAAATCTACCATTAGAAAATTTACTACAATAAACACCCCAACCTCTTCTTCCGAGAAAGGATTGGGGTGTATTCATATATTTTTCCGGAGAGATAGCGAACTATCTGATAAGTAGCAAACCGAAAAAAAACACAAAAATATCTTGATAATATTTTCTTATCGAAAAATCTAATCAGGCTCTTTTCTAATTATTATTATACCAGTCGATCATTTTTTGTACACCTTCTTCAATATCGATTTTATGATGCCATCCTAATGCATTTAATTTCGAAACATCAGTCAGTTTCTTCATCGTCCCGTCCGGCTTATCGGCATTGAAATACAAATCGCCTTCAAATCCTGCAGTTTTTTTTATCAAACGGGCAACATCTCCAATACTGATTTCTTTTCCGGTACCGATGTTGATATGGCAATTTCTGATTTCTTTCGTATTTTTAGGCTTAAGATCCTCAAAGTCGATATTTTCCATTACGAAAACACAGGCATCCGCCATTTCTTCACTCCACAAGAATTCACGCATCGGGCTTCCTGTTCCCCATATTTCGACCTGAACATTACCTTTTTCTGTCTTACGCACTCCATATTTATTCAATATGGCAAGGATATCCTTTTCTGAAGATTCTCCATTGACCGACTCTACCGGACGTTTATTGAGATCGGAACGTATAGCCGACCAATTTCCGGTCTCGAGATAGCGTCCCAAACAAATTTTACGAATCAAAGCAGGAAGAACATGGGAGCGTTCTAAATCAAAATTGTCATTAGGCCCGTATAAATTCGTAGGCATGACCGCAATATAATTAGTACCGTACTGAAGATTGAAACTTTCGCACATCTTTAATCCGGCAATCTTGGCTATTGCATAAGGCTCATTCGTATATTCCAGTGGAGAAGTAAGCAATACGTTCTCATCCATAGGCTGTCGGGCATCCCGAGGATAGATACAAGTACTTCCCAAAAAAAGCAGTTTTTTTACTCCGGTACGATACGAATTATAAATTACATTATTCTGTATTTGCAAATTACGATAAATAAAATCTGCCCGGTACAAACTATTTGCGATAATACCACCGACAAAAGCCGCCGAAAGGAAAACATACTCGGGTTTTTCTTCATCAAAAAAACGGGTTACGGCAAGTTGGTCGCAAAGGTCCAATTCTTTATGGGTACGGAGTACAAAATTTTGATATCCTTTTTCTTGTAAATTTTTCAATATAGCAGATCCCACCAATCCACGGTGACCGGCTACGAATATTTTGGCATTCTTTTCCATCAATGTTTATTTTTGATCATCCGGGCAACTTTTTCCATATCATGTTTTACCATAATCTTCACTAATTCGGGAAATGGTGTCTGAGTAGGATTCCATCCCAATAAAGTTTTGGCCTTAGTAGGATCTCCTAACAACTGCTCGACTTCTGCAGGACGAAAATATTTGGGATCGACCTCGACCAACACCCGTCCGGTCTCCTCATCTATTCCCTTTTCTTCGACTCCTGTCCCTTCCCAACGAATCTTAATGCCGACTTCTGCAAAAGCAAGCGTACAAAATTCACGGACAGTATGCATCTCTCCTGTCGCTATCACAAAGTCTTCGGGTGTTTCATGTTGAAGAATCATCCACATACACTGTACATAATCTTTGGCATATCCCCAATCCCGACGGGCATCGAGATTTCCCATATAAAGTTTGTCTTGTACTCCTTGTTTGATACGGGCTACTGCCAAGGATATTTTACGGGTAACGAAAGTCTCTCCACGACGTTCGCTTTCGTGATTGAATAAAATACCGTTCACGGCAAACATACCATAACTTTCTCTATAATTCTTGGTAATCCAAAACCCGTATTGTTTCGCTACACCGTACGGAGAACGGGGATAGAACGGTGTTGTTTCTTTCTGCGGGACTTCTTGAACCAATCCGAATAACTCCGAAGTGGACGCCTGATATATTTTGGTCTTTTTTTCGAGATGAAGAATACGAACGGCTTCTAACATACGAAGCGTACCGATCGCATCGGCATCGGCCGTATATTCGGGGACATCGAAACTTACTTTTACGTGACTTTGTGCTGCCAGATTATAAATTTCATCAGGTTGCACTTCTTGTATAATGCGAATTAAAGAACTTGAATCGGTCAAATCTCCATAATGCAAATTAATGGTTCTTTGCTGTTTCATATCGCGCACCCATTCATCAAAATAAAGATGTTCTATGCGTCCGGTATTGAATGACGAAGATCTACGCAAGATGCCATGAACTTCATATCCTTTTTGCAATAAAAACTCAGCAAGGAACGAACCGTCCTGCCCGGTAATTCCCGTAATCAAAGCGACTTTAGTATTCATTTCTAAGCTAAAAATTAATTATTAATCCCTCAAATTTCCATACTCGAACTTTCGTTGCAAATATAAGAAATCTATACACATCAAAAGCAAAATTTTTTATCTGCGAATACGAATCTGCAAAGCATGTTCCACAGGTTTTTCGCTGATAAAGGTCAAATATCCTCCACCGCCTGCACCACTTAATTTCCAACCTAATACAGAATCCCGATATTCTTCTATCTGAGCCAAGATATCATCATTCACCATATTGGGGAACATTGCTATTTGGGCATCGAAACTGGCCTTTACTTGCACACCGAAATTTTGCAAGTCTTTATTAAGGATTGCATCCCAACAACAACGGGCAGCATCACTCAACGCTTTTGCCGAAACCGCATCGATATGCGTATCGGCAAGAACATTATAAGACTGACCTCTCGGATATAGAGGTACTAACCAAATATATTTTTCAAGCCATTCCAAAATATCCGAATCAAGATTGCTTTCTATCGACTCCGGCCAATAGTCTCCGTTATATTCATATTTATTCAATCCCGGCATAACAATTCCCAAAGCATCTTGAGAACCGCTTACATAAGGAGTTCCGGGCGGATTTTCATAGCAAAACAGAGTTTTGGCTAATTTTTCCTTATCTCCTTCGGGTATATCGGTCTGCCATAACTCTATCGCCTTTTTACGCGAACTTGTGGACATCCCGCTACGATCATTAAATTCATAATCCGGTTCTATACAAATGGTCAATACCGGACCCGGATAATATTTACTGACATAAGGCTGATCGAGCCATCCTCCGGCCAAATCGATCCGGTAGGGAATGCGGCATTCTTTTCGCAACATCGTTGTCGAACGTACAGGCAAAGTTCCATGAGGAATTCTTTTACTCACAATATATTCGATACCCAATTCTTTACAAAGTTGCGCTTTCAAAGGGGTATTGCCATCGGTATTTACAAAAAATATATCGGGTTTGAGTTCTCTCAATTCCTTTTCAAAATCCAGTAGCCCGCTTCCGCTATTGATCCACGCATCTTTAACTACACGAAGAGCCTTTACCATATAAAGACGCTCAGCATCGGTATTGATCGTTTTCCGGGCTTTCAATTCAAATATCGTCTTATCCGAACCTATGCCTACATACAAATCGCCATACCGGGCAGCTTCTTCAAAGAAAGCGACGTGTCCGCTATGCAGCATATCATAACAGCCTGATACAAAAACCTTTTTATTTCCCATCCCGGAAATTATTTTGAGAATTCTTTAATTCTCTGTTCATCTTGAAGTTTACAAATCAGAAGCGTCCCGTTTTTTTCCGCGACAATATATCCGTCTAATCCTTGAATAACAACCCTCTTATTCTTAGGGACATGCACTATACAATTTTGAGACTCTATCAACTTCACATTTTCTCCGACACATGCATTATGATGATTATCATGGGGCAAACGGGTATGAAGAGATCCCCATGTGCCCAAGTCTGACCAACCGAATGATGCCGGGAAGACATAAATCCCGGACGCTTTTTCCATGACGGCATAATCGATAGAGATACTTTCACAAGTCGGGAAAAGTTCATCAACCCTTTCTTGCTCATCATCTCTGTAAAAACAAGGTGTCAACAGATCGAAAACAGAAGCCATAGCCGGGCAATAGGTCCGAAAGGCTTGTTCAAGTGTATGTGCATTCCATATAAAAATTCCGGCATTCCAAAAATAATTACCGGCCGATAAATATTCTTTTGCAACAGAAAGAGTCGGTTTTTCCTTAAATGCCTTTACAGGTTTTATCTCGCTACCATCCTCTATTCCTGCCGCAATATATCCATATCCGGTTTCAGGACGAGTAGGTTTCATTCCCAATGTAAGTATAGATTCCGATTTTGACGTGAAATCAAGCGATTTTACAATAACTCTGCGAAATTCTTCAACATCGGTTACCACATGGTCCGAAGATGTTACTACTATATTAGCATCGGGATAACGTCGTTTTATTTTCCAACCGGCATAAGCAATACAGGGTGCGGTATTGCGCATACATGGTTCTAACAATATATTGGAACGAGGAATATCCGGAAGTTGTTCTTCTACTAACGATTTGTATCGGGCAGAGGTAACTACCCAAAAATTGGACATGGGAACAAGCCCGCTGAAACGGTCAACAGTAAGCTGTAACAATGTGCGTCCGCATCCTAATACATCGATAAACTGCTTGGGATGTTCGGGTGTACTCATCGGCCAGAAACGACTGCCTACTCCTCCGGCCATTATTACCACATGATTATTTTGCATTATATACTTATCTCAAAATATTCAAAGATATAAATAAAAGTTTAAGAGCCTGTCTAAATTTTCCAACAAAAAATATTATCAGATCATTTTTATGTTTTCTTCCGGCTTTTTTTCCCGTTTTTTCTCGTCAAATAGCCCAACTATCATCCCCGTAAAAACTGAAAAAACATCCTCGAAAGAAACTCCCAACCTGACCCGAGTAAAAACAAACTCTAAATAATAAAAACTGACATATTTAAAATCCGGATACTACCAACTTTATAAAAACATTTTTTATTTCCCAATCTCGGTTCAACAAAATCATTTTCACATTTCTGATTAACGAACATACGACTTTGGTTGTATTTTTATGTTTTAAAACAATGGAAATATTCTGAAAAATCGATTTTTAGGAATAAAATTTTTCTTACCGAACTTTACGCTTTACCAATTTACGCTCTTTATCGACTATAAAACGCTGCAAGCCATATACCAAGCATAATCCCAAAAATATATCGAACAGAAACATTACGGTTTCCCCGAGAATCTTAACTAAAAACCAATTGAGAATTATAAACATAGAGGATGATATCACCAGCGTTAACATCGCCTGCCGATGGGACATACCTAATGCCAATAATTTATGATGAATATGATTTTTATCCGGAAGAAAAGGCGATTTACCATGTTTTATTCGGACAATAAACACTCTGAAAACATCAAAAATCGGAATAAACAGTGTCGAAAATGCAACAATCGGAGCACCTACTACTCCGAATTCGGGTGTAGCGTTAAGCTGACAAAATCGTATGGCAAGAAATGCAAGACAGTAACCTAAAATCAGAGATCCGGTATCTCCCATAAACAACTTCATTCTTTTACCAAAAACGTTATACAAGAAAAATATCATAACCGATCCTAACAGTGAAAATGCCAACATAGCATAGGCATACAATTCTGAAGAAAGAAACCAAAATCCATATACCGCAAGAGCTACACTACTCAATCCAGACGCTAAGCCATCGATACCGTCGATCAAATTGATCGCATTTATAATTAAAACCGTTATAAATATCGTCAACACATAAGATACTGCTACCGGTAACTCATATATCCCGAATATTCCGTGTAAATTGTCTATATGAATATCCCCGAAAAGGAAAAAGATTGCAGCGAGAATCTGCGCCACAAATTTTTTACGAAAAGTAACCCCTCGAAGATCATCCAAAACTCCAATCCCGTAGATCGTTGTCAGACCACATATCAAAAATAGCATTTCAAGTAATAGCGACTCCCTCAACTCTGTTGCCACACCGACTCCATTCAGTTCACGAAGCCCTAATACAAAAGCATACGAAAACATCATACAAGGTAAAAATATTATTCCGCCTAAACGGGGAACTGCCCTCGTATGTGAACTCCGGCTATTCGGCACATCAAATAACCTTCTCTTTACCGAAACGAACACAAGTCGTGGTATTACCAAAAATGAAAGGTAAGCGGATAACACCAAGGCCAACAATGAAAAAAGTTGTAACATACGATCAAATTTATTTCACACACCTATTAACAATATTAAGAGTTTATCCCTATTATTTGATAAACAATTTTCACAGATAATAGTTTTGAACACATTTCTTAAGAAATTATCTTTTTGCATCTTACACTCAGAGAAAAAAATCCATTCACATATTTTCTCAAAAGTGCTTAGAATACCTCTCTCCTTTATTTTCTGCAAAAAATCGAATAAACTCAAAAAAATGCTCCAAAATCATATATCACCTTACACCGTCGGCAAATATAAGAAAATATTTAATTTGTATTTCACAAATCTTTAAAAAATATTTTTTTAAAATATTCTTACGGACTGTTTTAAATTTTGCAGGAACAAGATCAAGATAAGCATAGGACTTTTCGGATTACGATCTATTTTCTCTAAAAAAAATTCTTTAATGAAAACAGGGGTGAAGCCGAAAAAATACCTATATAAAGATGACATACGTACGGTACACCTTATGCCTTTCCCCAAAAAAGCGATTATAGATTGAATAAAATACCTATTTCATAACATACCGACTTTTTCAGGAAAATAATAACGGTTTCTCTAAAAGCTTATTTGAATTTTACACAAACATTTTTGGATAGCTGTTCTCAAAGGTGTTTAAGGGACATATCGGGTAAATAGCGTACAGAGTGGAAAACAGATAAAAAAAGACTACAAAGTCTTAAAATTCAGACATATAGTTCCCATATCGGAGGATTTAGACAGGTTCTAACGCATTCTCTTTCTTTCAATTAAATGTGCACAATCTATGAATGTCTGCCGGAAACTATTCGATTTCGACAATAATAAACCAAGATAGGACATGAGATTTACGATATTATAGATCGGACTATTTACCGGATAATTTGAAAACCAGTTTAGAAACCAACAGTTCTGCAATTTTATACCAATAGCGCAGACTTAATATAAATATATTAGTATATATATTATTTTCACGGCAAGCTCTCAACTGCTCTTTCATAATCAACCTGCGACTTCCCATAGACTCGGTACTCGCTCCTCCCGTACGCATTGTTACAAAATCGATAGGGAGATAATGAATGCGGATATGATTCAAAAAAATAAATCTTAATAAAAGCTCAAAATCTGCAGCGATCTTATAATCGATCTTATAAATCCCCAATTTATCGTAACAAGCTTTACGAATATAGAAAGACGGGTGCGCCGGCATAAATCCCAAGCGCATCAATCCCCGACGAAAGATTCTCGAAGAGTAATATCGTACAGGTTTCGAAAGATTATCCGGGTTTACAAAATGAATGTCTCCATACACGGCATCGATTCCGGGACGTAATAAAAACGCTTTCACCACCATCTCTACAACATAATCATCGGTAAAAAAATCGTCGGAATTAAGGACTCCCACTATGTCTCCGGTAGCAGCCAATATTCCTTTGTTGAAGGCATCGTATATTCCCTTATCTTTCCCTTCTATAATCTGCTGTCTGTCTCCGGCATTGGCTTTTACAACGGCTATGGTATCGTCTTTAGAAAGCCCGTCAACGATAATGTGTTCGATATTGTCATAGGTCTGCCGATTGACCGAACGTATCGTATCGGCTACTGTTGCCGCACTGTTATATGTGCATGTTATGATAGAAACTTTCATAGATTTCATATTACAAAATTTTTTTTATTCCCCAATTTACTTTTTCCCGCAACCATGCTACTCCGAAAGACGAGAAAAACACCAACGATACGATAATCGGGAAAAATGCGAAAAACTGTTGTTGACTTTCAAAATAATGAGCCTTAAAATAGGTATAATATAAGTTATCGAATATCCATGAACACAGATACATATCCAACGACAAGAGCGATATTTTTGTTATCAATTTCGACTTGAAATCGACATCATAAAACAACAGAAAAACAATAACTGCAATGGCTGTATAAAAAAGAGAATCGCGACCACCAAGAACAAATCTATAAGTATTTCCCATCATTAAATTTATTATTGGATCTAACATACACAAAAACAATAAAATAAGCGATAGTTTAAGTTTGGAAAACTTAAACTTATATTCATGAATATAAGCACCTATAAAATAAAAAGTTACCGGATATAACACAACAAAATCATCTGGCACAAATTTATATCCTGCCTGATTAAAGAACGGAGGTAAAGCTGTTAATACTAAAAAAGTCAATATAAGAATTTGTTTGTTTTTCTTTTCCTGCAAGTTATTATAAATTATATTCAAAAACGGGATTAAAAGAAATAATCCTATATACATTTCGATATACCATCCATAAGGAATGGCCGTATAATTGAATATTTGACACAGCCATAAAAAAACACTTAAATGTTCTCCATTGATAATTATTCTATATAAAATCGTAACAATAGAATATACCAAATAAGCCGATAATACTCGGATAATGCCTTTATAATAGGTTAATGTCAATTTTTTATTTGTATTTAAAAATCCCGTCAATAACAGAAATAAAGGAACAGCTACCAAAAATAAAGATGCAAATGCTCCCTGTATAAACATATTAACACCTATAAAAGGTGTTATCAAAAATTCAGTATGCAAATCGAAATGATGTGCAACAACAAATAAAATAGCCAAAGATCTCACTATATCCAATCCGGCCAACCTCTTTTCTCTTATCATTTTATCTAATATAGGTAATTTATTTTTCTATTGTCAGCTGTTTACCAATATCCCAAAAACTTATAATTTTTTTTATTCCCCAATTTACTTTTTCCCGTAACCATGCTACTCCGAAAGACGAAAAAAACACCAACGGTACGATAATCGGGAAAAATGCGAAAAACTGTTGTTGGCTTTCAAAATAATGAGCCTTAAAATAGGTATAATATAAGTTATCGAATATCCATGAACACAGATACATATCCAACGACAAGAGCGATATTTTTGTTATCAATTTCGACTTGAAATCGACATCATAAAACAACAGAAAAACAATAACTGCAGTTATCGTATTAAAAAGACCGTTCCGTATCATAAACAACGAGACAAAACCTTCTCTTAAATGTACAATCGAATTAAAAACAGGATCTACGATACATAAAATTAGAAGTATAACACATAGCCAAAGTTTAGAAAACTTTGGCTTATATTCATGAATATAAGCTCCTATAAAATAAAATGATACCGGATATAATGAAGTGAAATAAGCTGGGAATAATTGAGTTGCCGACCAATTAAGAGAAATTGGAATCGCTGTCAGAGCTAAAAAAGTAACAATCAATATTTGCTTTTTTCTCTGTGTATCCAAACATTTATATATAACATTCAAAAACGGAATCAAAAGAAACAGGCAAATGTACATTTCAATGTACCAACCATAAGGAATCACTTCATAATTTAAAATCTGGCGTATCCATAATAAAACACTCAAATGTTCTCCGTTAACAAAATATCTATACGCAATCGTCAACAATGAATATATCAAATATGCTTCTAAGACACGTACAATTCCTTTATAATACCCGAATGATAATTGTTTATTGATATTTAAATATCCCGTCAATAAAAGGAATAACGGCACTGCAACAAAAAACATTGATGCACACATTCCTTGAAAAAAAAGATTTGTTCCATCAAAAACAGTCTGGCGGAACTCCGTATTCAAATTAAAATGCTGCGCAACAACAAATAAAATAGCTAAAGATCTCACTACATCTAATCCGGGCAATCTTTTCGTCTTTTGAATATCTTTCATTAATTCACACTTTATTTATAACAATATTGCTAAAAACACCGATCTTATAAATTCAATACTTTATAAGTTAATTTCTATATTACAATTTACGTTTAACCCAACTTTTCACTTCTGCCGTCCGTTTCTCAAAACACCAATACACTACATAGGCAACCAATAAAGCTATACTCAACTCTCCTATATACCAAGAAATAGAAATAAAATCGACACTTTCACTTTTAGGAACATTATAATATTCCAACATACGCAATACCAATATATGTGTTAAATAAAGAGTATAAGAAAAAGCCGCCAATTTTGTACCTATCTCATTAAGCTTTAAAGTCCATTTTTTAGTCGGTTTAATAATTACAAGCTGTTGAAGGAACAAACTGAAGAAAAAAGCGAACAATAACTCAAGAGCTTGTCGATTAGGTAAATATTGTGATATAGCTGTTCCCTCATTCAATCTTGATCCGCTTGTTAATTGAAGTAATACTATAAAACATACCATCATAATAAAACCTCCCCACAAAAATATCTTATCAACTTTTTTCGGAATGATAAGATATGCTAATGCTCCCATAAACCACATAAATAAATAATGAAGAGATAATTTTGTAAAAACAAGGAAACATATTAATAAGAGCGGAATAGCAAAGATTTTATAAAATACAATCTTTTGACGCACAAAAAACAAAGATATTATACCCATTAATATATAAAACCAAACTTCATAGGAAAGCGACCAAAGCGGTTCTATTATAGAATAAGTGCAAATGCCTTGTAAAGAAAAAAGATTACCTAACCAAGCTTTCCAATCAATACAAAAACTTTGAATAATAGAAACCGGAATAAATAACAATAATGCCGATATTAGAGGCAACATGATACGAACAGTTCTGTCAATAGCATATCCTTTAATATCAAAGACACCTTGCTGCAACCTCTCTATCGCTTTTCCTCCTACCAAGAATCCACTCATAACAAAAAAGATAAGAACAGCTTCGTTTCCTAACCTTGTTAATGAATAAAATGCAAAAATCAAAGGATTCTTCTGCTCTGCAGGCAGCAATGTATATTCGACAAAAAACGCACCTCTGAAATGGCAAATCAAAACCAAAAATGCCGCAGTAAAACGGACTAAGTCCAACCAATAATAATGAACCTTGTTTTCCCCCATGTTTTCAAAATGTTATCTGATAGTTATCCCTCAAATATTTTCTTATCTTTTCCGTATCCTGTCCACAGGCCTTTTTTACTTCAAATATTTTTGCATCGACAAGAGTGCGATACCACCAACCTTGTAAAAAATCCCAAAGAAATCCTTCTTTACCATCTAAAAAACCGAGTTTAAATATGTAGCGGTAACAGAAATAAGCAAACGAACGCCAAAATATAGGCATCTTTGCATATTTCATTTTCTGTGCACGTTTTTTCCGTACATCTTCACAATATGACGCATCATCTGTATCCAAATCGAATAGGTGATATTCCGCATCAAGTAACAGAGCCGCTTCTCGAGAAGAATAGTGATTGTGTTTGTCTACAAATTGCTTTATAGAAAGAAGACTATCATCTATAAATTTATTTTTAAAAGGAACTGTCCGACCCGATTTCACAACAATATGCTCGTCCATTAAACGCTGTTCATAACAAGCTTTCCCATATCTGAAAAGGCGTATCATTTTCACACTATTTACAATTCCATGTTTCAGAACACGCCCCATAAAGGCTCGTCCTAAAGGGAAAACCACAGCCGTTATATCATCGGACAATTTCGGTAATTGGTCATTCATCTCGGCTATCAGTTCAGGAGTCAAATATTCATCAGCGTCCAACCGCAATACCCATTCGGTTGTTATCGGCAAATTCTCTAAAGCCCAATTGAATTGTGTAGCCTGATTTCCAGGCCACTCATGCTGATGCACTTCTGTCCCCAATTCTTTTGCAATATCGACTGTCCGATCTTTTGAAAAACAATCTACGACAAATATCCGCTTCGCCACCGATCTTACATTTTCTATGCAACGACGGATATGAAGCTCCTCATTTAAGGTCAATATGATTACCGAAATATCCAACATATTCCTCTATTTATTTCTTTATTCCTCTTTTCTTTATAAACTTGGCAGGATTTCCACCGACTACCGTCCAAGATTCCACATCTTTAAATACACAAGCCCGAGCACCGATTACAGCTCCCTGTCCAACCGTCACTCCCATACCGACAAATGCATCAGTAGCAATCCATGCTTGATCTTTGACAATAATAGGTGCTATTACCAGAGGATTCAAAGAATCCGATATATCATGACTCGCCGTACAAAGATATGCCCCCTGAGACACTGTCGTATTAGCCCCGATTTTTATGAGAGCCACATTATAACAATCCACTCCGGAAGCAAGACAACTATATTCTTCCATTATCAAATTTGCAGGGTAATAGATTTTAGCAGAAGAATATACAATTGCCGTCGAAGCTAATTTCGCACCGAACAACCGCAACAAAAAACGTTTCCAGCCACTTCCTATACTACGTGGTAACGGCCGGGCAAAAATCGTCCAGACAACAGACCAAAGCATTCTGATCATCTGATGTTTCCGCGTCAGAGCATTTTTATATTTAGATAAATCTATTTGCTGTTCCATTATTTAAAACCAAAAACGAGGGAAAAACAATCGTATGATATTTCCTAAAAAACGTTTTAGTTTTCCTTTTAAGGAATCTTGATTCTTCGAAAAAGAAAGAGCGGCTACATTACTGCCTTCCAAACCTCCGAAATGAGGTTCTTTCTTGAAACGACAAATAACATCGCTCCTGTGAATCAAGGATTTTACAATATCATACATCAGTCCTTCCAACAATAAACCTTTATAATCATTCAATTCTACATATCTATTCCCGATAAACTCATTGTAAAAAGAGAGACTCGCAGCAAACATCCTTACATCTGCAGAATGACCGCACCATCCCAAACCGAGTCTATCATACAGGTTATGGTCTTTAATATCTATATATAAATGCCCTCTGCGCTCCAATATAAATTTACTTGCATAATCGATAAAATATTTAATATTATATATCGGATATCTACCCGTTACTTTAAAGAAACCTCCCGCCTCCCTTATAAACACTGATTTTTCGACCGCTTTATTTATAAGTAGAAGCTCATTATACCCTTTGCCCTTCGTCACATCAAAATCCTCAGAATCTAATGATAAAAACTCGATAGAAGGATTTTCCTTTACTGACGACTTTATAGAAGATAAATCCCAGCTCGAATTATCGACAAATACTATTTTATACGTTTTACCCCCCCCTATTAACATTTTTTCATATATCATTAAACTCTCTCGATACATCTTTTCTCGTTCCTCATCTGTAAAACAAGCTCCTACCATTCCTCTCGTACTGACAGATGCGGTCATCAATAGCGGTAATTTATTCATATACATATTCAGGTTTAATATTTTTATACACTAACCATTCATACAATTGTTTCATTCTCAATGAGACCGAATTTATAGAATAATGTCTCAGTACTAATGTCCGACCTCGTTCCCCCATTCCTAAACGATCTTGCTCCGATAAATTAATTGCAATCAACAAAGTACTAATTAACGTATCGATGTCATTATCAACCCACCAGCCGCAATTGAATGTTTTCAGGTCACTCCACGGAGTACCTTTAGAGGCTATTACCGGAACACCTTGGATTAGGGCTTCAGGAACTACCATTCCAAAATTTTCGGATTTACTCGGTAATATCTGGAAATCGATAGAATGAACCAATTTCTGTAAATCTTTCCCGGTAATAAACCCTAAGAAACGAACATTATTCAGTTTATTTGCAGTTGCAAACTCTTCCAATTCTTTTTTATAAGCAGTATCTCCGTCACCGATAATCAACAATTCGCAATTACGTGTTTTGTCTCCTAATTTGCTCCATGCGGACAATAGGAGATCTACATTTTTGATTCGATTCAACCGCCCGACGAAAGCAAAACGACGGACCGAATTCGAAGTTTTACGTATTTCTAACGAATCATCTATCGCCAAACCATTAGGTATGACCGCAACAGGGTTATTCAACCCGAATGCCCGAATATGTTCCAGTTCTGCCATACAAGTAGCCTGCAAGCATGATGCCGTTTCCAGATCTTTACGCTGAAATACCGTCGATACGATTTTCTTTTTCCATGTAGAAACTTGCAAAGCCTGCGGATACAGCATTCCATGGGGAGCTATCACACAGAGTTTATTCTGTTTTTTTGCTATTTCTGCCGTAAAATGCGTCGGACATGTCCATAATCCGTTTGCATGATATAAATCGTATCCGATATGGGAACTCAAATAACGTCTGAAATTGGACGAATAAACCAACGGTGTGCGGGCATCATTCGGCAAAGCCTTGATAAATGAATCGTCTGCAATGATCTTATCCGAATCGTCCCGAGGCATCAATGTTAGAATATCTGCATCTATTCCCTCATCCCGAAGACCTTTAATAAGATTATAAGTACAAGACGTAGGCCCACCACTACTGATATTCAATCCTGATATCGTATGTAATATTTTCATTTTATCGTCCTCCTGTCAAAACGGAATATAACTTTGGTAAATATCTTTTTAATAAACCTCCTATCCATATAGCGACAGCAGCCATTATAAACGGAGATACCAGAAATGTTATCCAATAGCTCCACTCTTCTCCTCTGCCGACCAACAGCATAACTTTCTTAACGATACTAAGAGCCGGAATATGGAATAAATAAATGAAAAACGTATATGGAATCCATCTTTTTATAAAATCAAAACGCCAGCCTTTACGATATAAATAGTCATATAAAAACCATACAAACAGAAAAAGGATTGCAACTAAATATAATTCTTTTGTGTCTGGAATAAAGATCATAGAACAATATAACATTAAAAGCAAAGAAGCCGTTCCCAACAAGACAAGCCCCCATTTATGTTTAAGCTTAACTTCTAAAGATATATTGTAAATTGCACATGCTGCTCCTATACTGAACATGGTTAAAGACTGAAACCATGAATTATAGAACGAAAAGAATATTATTAACGGGAAATAGATAAATATCATTTTTCTGATACAAAAATACAAGAATGGAGAAACAACGACAATCAGAATCAAATCTCGTATAAACCAAAGGTGAAAACCGCCCGGAACAATAAATAATGTATAAATCCATTCCCATAAGCCACCATGTATCAATTGAGTATAATCACTATTCATATATTTTCCGGCAACAGGGATATATTTTAATATGAACATTTGCAACAGACAAAGAATATTCCAAATAATATATGGGATCAATAAAGATTTTACACGACTTCGATACTTTTGTTTCCAAACGCTCCAATCCGGATCAGATAATTTTACATAAAACAAATAACCTGATATGAAAAAAAACAATGGAAAAAACAGTCGTCCCCAACAGAAGGCAACGCTTTTCTCAAAAATATAAAAGACTTTATATTGTGCGACATCCGGTATATATGCGTGAGCATACAATACCAAGATCATCGCAAAAAATGATAATACTTTAAATTTCCAACTCTGATACTCCGATACTTTCACAATCTATATTATTTTAACTCAACCACGGTGCTATAACCTCATTATGTGTACAATCACCTGATATGCAAGAACAAATTTTTTCAAAATATGCAGCTACCGAATCTCCCGATATCGAATAACGTGTCCATTCTGCGATGTCCTGACGGTCAGCCAAAGAAACCGGTCCCTTTTCAAGCCATTTTAATAATATTTTCTCCAACGATTTTTCTTTATTAACAAAAGAAAAAGCTTCTCCTCTGTCCTTACCATCAAGAAGGACTGATGCTCCACAATTTTCAGAAGCAATCACCCTCATCCCACTTTGTAAAGCTTCATTAACTACCGCACCCCAACCATCATACAAACTCGGTAAAACCAATATATCATAACGGCACATCAAATCTAGCACCTCACTATTTGTCTTACTCCCTAAATATTTTATATCTTCAACCCTATCTATTTTTTTTATCAGCAAATCAGTTAATGGACCAGCTCCGATAATATCTAAACAGGCATATTTTCCAACATGTTTTAAACAAATATCCACTAAGGACAATATATTTTTATTGCAATCTATTCTTCCGACATACAAAATTGCAGGTTTTTGTCTGTTTTCATTCGATATTACTACTTCATGAAAAGCCCTTTGAGCAGTAAAATATCCCCAATCAAAAATTTTACTTTTCTCAAATCCTGCTTTTAAGAAACATCGACGTCCGGTTTGTCCGGTAACCAACAAGCCGTCAATATTTTTACCATAACATAAATTCAAAGCCATATACTTTAACCTTCTAAAAAAGCCTTTTATCCCGAACCACACATACGGTTCGACATATACCAATATCTTCAAGTTTAACGCAACGACTTTTTTAAAAGCTTTATATACCATCGGGAAAGCATTTATTCCCGAAAATACGTGAACCGCATCTTTATTTTCCAAGATCAAGTTATCTATCGTCTTATCATCAGGAGCAACGACAATTTTAGTTTTTCCCATATCGGGAATACTCCACCCATCCCCTTTTCTTTCCTGATCCAACCGTTGTTCAACAACTAATAAAATCGAATGTCTATTCGACAATGTCGAAAGAAATGCAGATTGATGTATACTTATTATATTTTGCCAAAAAACGAACTGCATAATTCCTATTTTAATTTCATTAGAATAAACACTACACCTCGCCAAAATCAATCGAACAAGTTCGTTGTTTCTGCTCTCTATTTGCAGTTTTTTTTATAAAACATTGTTTACGCACTGGCATTTGTGCTAACGATATCAATAACCACAAATAAAAAAATAAAAAAGATCCGGATGACGTTATATACCCTTCAGCAATCAAATGTACCGCAAAAAAGGATAAACATGCCCCTATCAATATCTCATCCGAATATGATTCTGCTTTTTTATAAATTCGAAATAAAGGTTTCCCAAACAACAACAAAAAGGGTATTGTTCCCATAATTCCTAACGACGACAATAAAAATAACCACCCCGAACCGGGTTCTATCACCCCATTTTTAGCCGCTACCTTATATACAGGCGGTAATATAGTTTCATCTACATAATTAAATCCGATACCACACACCGGCGATTTCTTAAATTCCATCATACGAACTTGCCAAAGGGCATCTCTTGTAGTAGTCATACTGCCAACCTCTCTCGAACGCTCTATTTTACCGGCTACCGTGACTAAATAAGATTCCCATAAAGGATATGAAACGGAAATAACGATAAGCATCGAAAAAAGAACTTTAAGAAACAGTTTCATATTTCTACGATACCTGACTTTGAGATAATACAATATTCCAACTATTCCTCCAGCTAAAGAAGCTCTCGAACCCGCCAATAAACACATTAAAAAAGCTATGGTCATCATTCCCAAAAACAAAGACTTCTCTTTTTTTGAAATATCGGGACAAAATGCCCTATGTAAACAAAATAAAGATGTCAAAGCAGATACTGGACTTAAAATCATCGACTGACTTGTACATCCCCTAAAACCTGAAAAATCAGTTGTAGAATAAATTCCCGCCAAATAACCTAAAAAGGAAATTATCACAATAGTAACAAATAAAATATTTACTTTATCGAATATTTCCTTACGGAAAATCATCAATTCGGAATTATATAAAAACGGACTGACACATAATATTACCATAAGAAATGAAAAGAATCTATCCCAAGGCATAAAATAGTCCGGAATATAATTCACAAAAATCGAACAGACTATAGCTATTATAAAAAATAGCATGCAAACATTAATTTTTATATTCGGATGGTAAAATACCATAACAATAGCCATAAGCAAAAATATAGCATAATAAACCATCTGAGGAAGATTAGGTGTTTGCCATATTATCTGATTAACGCTCAAAATAGCTATAGCCCATGCAAAAAATTTCATAATTGGAAAATATTTATTTACGCTTATCCAATAATTCCGTTTAGTTTATAACATACTTTTTTCATCATGTAGTATAAAAATTTATTTATCATAAATCTTTATTACATTCGCAGGAATACCTGCTACACAACAATAGGGAAAAACATCTTTTGTAACAACTGCTCCAGCTGCAACAACAGAATTTTTACCGATAACGACTCCCGGCAATAAGGTAGAACGAACACATAACCATGCCCCATCTTCAATTTTTATATTTCCTGATATGCCCTCTCCTGCCGAATGCAAGCCATCGGTATCGATACGATGCGTTCCGGTGCCTAAATAAACCATTGGAGCAATATCTACATAACTACCGATTTCTATTCGGGAAGTCGTCGATATAAAAACCTCATGACCGATCCACACATCGTCTCCGATTACCAATTCTCCGCACCCTATTATATGCACAGAAGAACAAATACGGACATTTTTTCCGATTTTTGCACCGGCAAGACGCAATAGCCGTCGTTTCAAAGCAAAACATGATGTCTCAGGCAATAAGGGAAACAAGAGACTATTAATATAATTTATAAGCGGCTTCATTTCAGTAAATATTTAAAACAGTTTTTATATAATCTGTCTGTCATTACTATTTCAAAAGCGTTAATCACTTTGTTCAGAATCCTTACATACGAAACTTTATGATATAAGGCTGTATTATACAAATGAAAATGAACTACATTTTGAGAAGAAAAAGAGCGTTGCATTAAATCCGTATTTTTTCTAAAAAGCTGCTCGAACGATAAGACCTGACATTCTGGCGTTAAAGTTTTTTGATAGCTTTCTTTTGCTAAATCAGATATAGACACGATATTTTTTTTTGACAAATCTTCGATTATTCGTAGATATTCTCGAACCCGATTTTTTTTGACAATAAATCCATTTTTCCCTGATTTTATCAAATCAGGTATCGCAGATTTTACGTCATTACACAAAGGAATCACCCCTTGTGCTAATGCCTCGACCAAAAGAAGCGGACCGGTATCCATTCGTGTCGGAATCAAAATACAGTCTGAATTCCCCAATGTTTGTAAAAAAGACTCTCGAGATAACGCCCCATGAAAAACAAAACGCCGGTCACTTTCAAAATATTTTTTATATTTACCTGCCGGTAAACACCAATGAAACTCAAAATTCAAACTCGTATTTTTTAATTCCTTAGCTATATTATAAGCAATATCTGCCCCTTTTGAGTAAGAAGCTCCTCCTGCAAACAAAATAGAAAAACTGCTCTTCCCAAGTTTTTGGACTGGTACAAAATTCACAGTTTGATGTATACAACAAAATTTTTGTTCCGGTATATGATATTTTTTTGAAGCATCTACAACCATAGCCTCATTTTGGCAAACAATATAATCGATATATTTCCAATTATATATTGCCATTTTTCCCTGAATGCCAAAATTAGACCAAGTAAACCCTTCTTTGAAACCATGCATTACGGATATGCGAATAATTTTCGTATCCAAAACCGGCCATAAACCAGCAATATAAGACACGTCATTATTAATTATAACATCAGGATTTAACGCAAGAATCGATTTATAAATCTCTGAAACTAAAACAGATTCATCGCATCTTTTATTTGGAATTTGAAAAAAAGAATAGTCATATACACTTGCAGTAGGAAAAACAGGTTCAGACTGACGGACAAGATACACTGTCACCTTATATCCCTTATTTACAAAATTAGTTGCCAAATCATGAACATAAGAAGAAATACCGCCCCCCTGACCGACAGATGACAGACCTGTAGTAGTTAAAAGAATTTTCTTTATATTTGATCGATCAAGTGATTCCATAATCCCATAATATTAAATATCAAACTTTCCTAATCTTAAAATATAAAATACCCCATATTTTTTCATTAAATATTTTTACGAATAGTCTATGTATTCTTTCTATTAAAGACAATGATTTCTGTCCTTTTTTATCCCGCCAGCTTCCATTAAACAAATGAATTGCATAAGTAGATGTTCGTATATCTCCCCTTAAATGAGAAAAGACATAAGGAGGATATATCGAAAAAACTCCATCCTTCAACTCAATAGGAGAACTCTGGTATACCCCTCTTTTAAATCCATATTTATTTTCTGCAATATCCGCGATAATATGACAAACTATCGATTCGTCAAAAGAACCGTCTTCTTTTATAAAATCTCTATCCTGATAATAATCTAAACAATCTTTTATAAAAGGATTGCCTTTTTCTGAAGCAATCATAGCAGCATCTATCCAAAAATCATATTTTTCTCCCGGTTTTGCTTGATATAAATAAGACTCAACAGAAGCAAAACCCGAATTATGTAAAAATGTATCGAAACGGCGAAAAACTAAAACATCCGAATCCAAATATATTCCTCCACACGTGTAAAGAGCATAAAGTCGAATATAGTCTGCTGCAAACGCCCATTTTTTCATCGAACACGCTTGTTCTACAAAACGAACCGAATGTATGTCGAAGCTATTCATATCCCAACATCTCAATTCATAGTCCGGCATAATCCGTTTCCATGTCTGAATACACTCTTTCAATTTTGCAGGCATTTCTTCTCCACTCAACCAACAAAAATGAATAATTTTAGGTATTTTATTTCTTTGTTCCATTCTACTAAAAAGCTAATTCTTTATCTTCGTTAACAGATCTTGCCACAAAAATGAAATATCTTCTATATCATATTTTCTCGAAGAAGAAACGGCATTCAGAGACATAGACTCTTGTATATTCACATTTTTTATAAAATTGGAGATAGTTGTAGCATAAGCCGACATATCAAAAGCTTTTACCAAAAAACCATTTTTACCATTCGATATCAAATCGGAAGCCCCGCCAAAACTATCAAAAACAATAGGTACACAGCCATATTGCATTCCTTCGATAAGTACCATCGGATATCCTTCATGATTGGATGTCAAACATATCATTTTTGCCTGTCGGTAATAAATTTCGGGAGACTGATATCCTCGGAAAAACACCCTCTCCAACTTATATTTAACAGCAATTTGTTCTAATCTTTTCCGGTCGTCACCATCACCGACAATATTCAAACTCCAAGTAGGGAAATTTTTGTAAATTTTTTTCCATACTTTCAAAAGACGATCTACACGTTTTTCTGAATAACTCAATCGACCGACAAACAGAATTTCATTCTTTTTTTCGGACCAATTAACAGAGTCTTTTAATTCAAAAGAATTCGGATTCGGGATTACATACAAATTGCGTCTGTCTTTCAAGCATCCTATCTTAACCATATCATCGACATACTGCGGTGCTAAAAGAACAACCGCATCCATATTATCTTGTAAATAACGATATCGGATTTTCTTCTGTTTATATGCTTTATATTTATTGTACGGCATTTTCACATACCTCACAAAATCACTCAATAAAGCAACCGGAGTATGGTGTAAAAAGAGTGGTTGCATTGCAGAGAAAAAATTCAGACCTTGATAAACCGAGAAATGCAATACCGAAATAATTTTTGTTTTGGTATCTAATGTTTTATGAGATAATAAATATATATCATCGCCATTAGCCCCTTGATTTATCAAAAAATCTATTTTTTCTTCACGCAGAAAATTTTCTAACCAAGAAATATTTTCATCAGAAACAACAGATCCATTATCGGGTAAAAAGAATGTTTTAATAAAAGCATCCGCCTCCTCTACTTTATATTTCGCCAGATACATAACCCGATTGCCTTTTCCCTGAAAATAATGTGCCAAATTATAAGTTACACGCTCAGTTCCTCCTCGTTCAGGATTTATTTGCCGATCAAAGTAAAATAGGATATTCATAAAAATCTGATTTTATATAACTGAGACAAATAACACTTCCATGACCTTTTAAAAACTAATTTCTGAACCTGGATATTAAACAAAAAATATTTTTTATATAAAGAGAATACTATACGTTTCCTCTCTTTTATTTTTATAGGTAAAGAAAATAATCTCTCATCAATTCTATCATTAAGATATAATTGCAATTGATTTGATACTTCTTCAGAAAATTCTGACTTATACGTAACTAAAATTGAATCCAATGCACAACAAAAATTCACATATTGATCATATCTATCACATTGACATTGTAAATCTTCTTTTTGTTCCGAATTAATCATAGAATTTCCACGTTTTATATAATAATATACCACAGCTTCAACATAAGTTACCTTATGTGCAAATAGGGATAATTGAGACATATATATAAGATCTTCTCCAATACTTACATTCTCAGGGTATATAAAATTAGAAACATAACATTCTTTTTTAACTAAAGCTGCCCATATACTATGATATGAATATCTAAGCATATATGATAAAAATTGCAATCCAGTAAAATCATCAAAATAAGGATATTTAAATGTCGAAATATAAACTCCATCTTCTGTTACATGATTAGCATTTCCTCTTACAATATCAGCACCTGTTAACAATGCCTTTTCATACAATAATTCAAGAGCATTTTTCGGAAGATAATCATCCCCATCAAGATGGAAAATATAATCACCTTTTGCTATATTAATTCCTGATTTTCGAGCTAATAAGAGACCTTCATTCTTTTTATTTATACATATAAACCTATTATCTTTTCTTTGATACTGTTCTATTATTTTAATACTATTATCCTGAGAACCATCATTTACGCATATGATTTCAATATCTCTAAAAGATTGGTTTAGACAAGAATCCAAACATTTATCTAAATACTTTTCGACATTATATATCGGAACTATAACAGATATTTTAGGCATAATACTATTTTATAATAGATATAATTTGATCTTGATAAACTGGATCTAAAATATTCGGTACATCTCGATTATCAACCTCATTAACATACTTATTTTTTATAATGCATTTATCTGAAGCCGATTGCAAAAACCATTCATACTCTACATCCAAGTGCCCTATATCAATAGCTTGATAACCCTGTTTACTAAGATCATACGCCAATACTGTTGCAGTAGGACCTAATGCAATTAATATTAACCGGGATTTATCGACTTTTGACACTTCTTCCAAAATTTGAGAATATGCGGAAAAAGCATTCTCTGACGGACATAAAATTCTCTTAAGACTGCTTACATTGCTAAACAGATCATTACCATAACCCATTCTACTTTTTTCGCCTTCGACCAATATGACATCACGAAAATTCCATATCTGCTTTAATTTATCGATAATCAAATGCGATTGGGTTTTATCTTTACGATCGATATAAAAGCGAGAAATCTCCGTATCATAATATTGTTTATTAATACTTATATATCTGTACCAATCAACATAATTATGAAGCAAATGGCCTTTCCAAAAAATACGGGCTTTATCGGTATAAATATTTAAACCATTGAATACATTAGGCAGACAAACAATATGACCCGGGAACTCGGAACGGATAATCTCTTTAAGCCGCAGAGACAATGCTATATCTTCTTTTTGGAATCCGATATGCCAACCTTGCATTATAAGGAATTCTCCATCGCCAAAACGGCTGACAGAACATTTATTTTGTAATATATAATCTATCGTATCTAAAGAGTTTTCTACTTTCGGGACAGAAAAATGAAGTAGAATAAAGCTTTGGCACATCTTTATTACTTGCAAAAAAAATATATACAGACTTCGTATAAGCTTTCTCATATTATCCCATATTAAATAAACATAGATTTTTCAATATAAGGAGTTTCGTCTTCTACTCCGGTATATGTAAAATAAGAATCTTCCGAGGCCGAAAAATGCGATTCCAATTCGGCATATATTTCCCAATGATAAACTCGAGCCATATCGGTCTTTAACAAATGTGCCGGCATACCGCCAATAATAGAATATGGCGGTACGGTAGAGGTATAATCTTTATTTAATAAACTATTAGATGAAACAATTGTATTATCCGGCAAAACAGTTCCTTTCATAATATTCGTCCGATTCCCTATCCAACAACATTCCCCGATAAAAACATCTTTTGATATAGGATCTACTTTCCCGGTTTTTGTATTACGCATATAATGAAAATTGGTATCAAAAATCTGACATTCGGAAGTTACCGCAGTAAAATTGCCTATCTCAATTCTTTTATAAGCCCTTATTTTAACAAAACTAGATATTCTCACAGCCTTACCTAAAATCAAAACCGCATTCTGCTGACTAGCGAGAGTGCACCCTCTCCCCATAATTACAGATCCTTTGAAAATTATTTTTCCGGCAACATCTATAAAGAAAGTTCCTTGCGGTGCCATAAAACGATCTCTATTTATACCGATCACTATCATTTTTCGACTAACCGGAGCATCAATGATTATCGACCCTGATTTATAACCAAATTTCATTTTCCCATAAACCCAAATAGGTAATTTGCAGGCTTGCTTAAACGGCAAAAATCGAAAATTGATATAAATAGTTTTATAAATATTTATACCCAACTTTATATTTACAATAATACTTGATATAAATCTCAACATTCTGTTTACCGGTGATTTCATATCGATTTCTTTTTATTTATAAACTCAAACAGATATTGAAGCTCTTTTGACCTAAATAAATATGCAACAAAAAAATAAGTCACAATACCGACTACTCCCCCTACCAATATCCTCAGCCCATTTTGAGGGATCAACGATGTTACAAAATATGTTATAACCATCATAAAAAGAGAACAGAGCAATGGAGGACATAAATCTTTTACTTGCGACAATATTTCGATATGTATTATTCTCTTGGTAAAATAAATATTTATTAAAGTACTTATCAAAGAAACGACTATCAACCCTATACACATCGCAACAATCCCTAAAGGAATAGTCAGACATAAAACCAACACTCCTATACCTTTTTTTAAAATATCAATCTTTAAAGTTACATCGGCCCGTCCCTTAGCTTGTAGCAGGTTTATATTTACAATTTGAACAGGATGCCAGATATAAGAAAGACAAAGTATTTGTAATAATATCACACATGATTCCCATTTGTCTGTTATCATAAATAATATCAACGGTCGGGCTAATACAATGAACAGCATCATTATAGGAAATATAATAAATGCCGTAAAGCGTAATAATTTATGGTATAATAAAATCATCCTTTCATCGTCCTTCTGTACTTCACAAAACATCGGAAAAGTAACTTTAGATAACGCATTATTGAATGTAGCAACAGGTAACTGGGCATACCCATTCGCCCTTGTATAATACCCCAATTCTGTAGCCGCAAATTTTTTACCAATTATCAAAGTATATAGATTATTATAAATAGACTCTAACAAACCAGATGCAAACATTTTAGAACCAAATGAAAACATTTCCCTAAAAGATTTCCAAGAAAATTTCCATAACGGAATCCAGTTTGCAAAAAACCACAATAGAATGCATCGAGAAGATTCTCCGATAACAGAAGAATAGGCTATCGACCAAACACCAAATCCCGAATAAGCCATATACAAGCTAGAAATACCGGTAATAATAGCAGTTATAATGGATATTTTGGCCAACATCTTAAAATTCATTTCAATAGTGAACTTAGCATTTTGAACCTGGGATAATGAGTTTAAAATGAGAGGAATTGCTATAACTTTAGTAAGATCTTCTAAAACAGGTACATTATAAAACAGAGCAATATAAGGAGAAGAAAAAAATAATATCAAATATAAGACTAATCCCACCACAATATTAAAATAAAATACAGTAGAATAATCGATTGCCGTACGATCTTTTTTCTGTATCAATGCTCTATAGAAGCCCGAAGTAATCAACATATTAGATATTGTCAAAAATATCGACAACATACCAACCATCCCATAATCTGAAGGCTGGAGGATACGGGCCATAAAAATGCCTATAATAAACTGTATAATCTGCAAAGAAAAACTCTCTGCAAAATTCCAAACCATTCCCCAAAAGGCCTTTCTCTGTAAAGAAGCTGCCATATAATCTACATAAAAATAGGGGAAACAAACAAATATAAAAGACCTTTACTTAATTTCTAATAATTACCGGCCTTACAACAATACACACCCCTATCTAAATTACACATCTAATATTCAGATACAAAGGTATTCAAATTTTTCTAAAAAACCGATATTCGAGATATTTTTTGGTAAATCAATAATAATTAAACTTTTCTCAAAAATTATTTAAGAGTACCAAAAAAGTATTGTCCGGAATTTTATCTATCGCAGAATAGAAATAAATTGCGGTTTCTCAATATAGAGCGTCATATTAATTGATTATAGTCCATTTTATATTTGATAATCAAATAATTACTTACGATGCAGCATATTATGTTAATTGACTATCAATAGGCTGAAAGTCTGTATATTATCCAAGCAATAGGCCTCCAAAGCATATTTGAACGGTGCGAGGGTTTCGAACTCTTTCCGAATCCGGACATGAGTATTTGAAATTTCTGTTTATTGTTATTCCGTTCAAAATCGTGACATTATAGTGACATTTTTAGAATAATGCTTATTTTTTCTACACCTAAAATTAATATTTATATCATTGATTTATAATGATATATTTTAGATATTGAGATTCTTCTATAATAGAATCCTATACCCCATGTTGCTTTTACAATCATTGGAAGTGCCGGCAAGACTGTCTAAATGTACACAATATAATTCCTCAATATGTTGCTTTATTGTTCGTATAATAAAAATGCTTCATAAAATATTCTATGAAGCAACATTGGAATAATGACATAGATATTAGTTCTCATATTAAATTCAGTGCATTGAGATATGATACTTTGAATATAAAATTTATATATTCTAAAAAGATTTAATAGATATCTCAGAAGCAATATAAGTCCTTATACCATTGATTCCATTTCTGTAATTCTGAATCAAGAGTATTTACAGCTTTCAACACATCGTAATTGGTGAAAGAACTGAACATTTTGTCTTCGTTGGTCAAGGTTTTGTATTGATTGATAGACTTATCTAACATCATATTCTTTGCATGATGACATACCGAAAAAGTTACTCTACTGTATATTCCTGTCTCTTGCAAGGCGAAGGCAAGCACCTGATTGCGCCATAGTTGGTTGAGTCCATCTTTGAACGGACAACCTTTAATCTCAATTGAACCTTGGAATCTATCCAGATTCTTCTTTAGAATATCCCAATATTTATATCCTATCATGTGATAATGGCATTTCTGAGGTTTTTTGGCTATACTCATGAGATTACATTGAGTACAATTGTTTTTGTATCTATTTGCTTTGCTTTTGTATGCTCCGCATACTGTAAACTCTTTCTCGCTCAGTTTATGCTCTATCAGCCACAGACATAATTTGCCTTCCATGTTATAATAAGCAATGGCTACATCAGCATCCGTTCCGGCACGTTTGGAATGGTCATTTAAAACGCCAGCTCCTTGTTTAATATCTTGTCCCCAATATTCAAAACAAAATCCACGGAACAGTTTGTCTCTTGCTATCTTACTAAAATCTGAAGGACATTCGGGAATCATAGGTAATATGCAGTCAACATTTTCAGAAAGGAGTAATGGCATGAAAAGATTGATGCAGGCAGTCTGAGAACTTACTGCGTGATATGCAAACTTATGTGGCTTATAAGCAAAATCACTCTGTTGCATTTCCTCCAGCAATGGTATTATCGGTTTGTACATCATTGCCGGAATAGTTGTTTCATTTGGGAAAATGGCATCGTATTCATGTCCTTTATACATACCTCTTTCTGTAGTGATATTTTTGCGCTTCCAGTCTATGATATGGACATAAATAGCTTTTTGTTCCGAGGCTAAATCGCTCGGAAGATAATATTGTTCTCCGTTAATTGTCTTTTTCATCCGTTAATCCTCAATCATTAAATCTTTTAATCTACGATATAAACTCAAAATATGGATGCTCAGTATATTCCAAGTCTTCTTCAAACATCATAGGATTATGTACAATGAATGACTTCTTGTATAGTGTTTTGGCAAAAGTAGATACTTCATCATAATAGTTCTTCGTATAAACTCCAGGTTTAGGCCTGTTTAATAGTCCAGCTTCGATATACATCGGCATAATGCAGTACAAACCATTAGGCAATGATCTGTTACTTGCATATATAGAAGACATTCGGCTTATAATAAGCTGCGTGGAAACTTCAGTCTGCACATGAAAGAACTTGCCTAATATAACCATTGCATCATAACCAAAACCATACGCAGCATTAATAAGTGCTGCGAATATAATTGCTCTATCCCCTTTGCGTTTCATAGTCGCATTGAACTGCTGCTTATGTTCTGCAATATAATCAAATAAGGGATTGCGAACAGAAAGCCTCCCTATGATGCTTCGCGCTTTAGTGATTCTATTTGCTCCCTCATATTCTCCAGAAGCTAAATCCGCTGCATACTCTGATGAAAAACTCCCATCAAGAGCTGCTTTCATTGCCATTTCAATAACGTTAACACCGATTCGTTGATTTATGCCTACTGTCTTTCTCATTTTATTTCTTATTGATTATGATGAATGGAATGACAACTTCAAGAAAATGAGCTCCTCCATGAGTAATTCCAAAATTATTACTAAAACTTTTTGTATTGCGCCAAACAGCCCAATTATCTTTGATAAGCAATTCACTCTTTATATCCTCATTTTTTGCAACAAACTGATTTAAATAACCATTGTTGGAATATATAAGATGCCTGTTACCACGGCTTTCCTTTTCATACAGGAATGTCTTTTCATGCGAATTGAGCAATCTCCATGGTGATGCCTGAATATTGCCATGGTCTGTTGTTATATATATCTGATATCCCATCTCATGAATATCTTTTATATATGATGCAGTATCTTTGGCCCATTCTTCAGACAGGAGATATAACTCCCTGATATTTCCAACAGCATGCATTCGTTCATCCAGAGTAGTATCCACGAATGCTTGTCTGGTTTTATCAGAATTGTCTATAGTAAAACTACCGTGATTATAACTTATATTGCATGATTCAAAGTTCTTAAATCTGCTTTGCGAAACCCAGAAATTCTCCCATAATTTCTGTTCTTCATAGGGTGATTGCTTGTATCTTATATCGGGTATGTCACCCTTGAATATAGCTTGACGCGACAACTTTGTAATAGAAGGAAGCCAAGCTAAGGTAAATGAATTAATGGCAGATATACCTAACAACTGAAGTTCTTTTTCCAGTAATAGATATTGCCAGTAAGTCATCCCGTCTATAACCGCTAATGCTACCTTTTCACTTCTATAGTGATTTCTATCTATAAACGGCAGAATCCTATTAACCATCTTCGGTCTCTGTATTGCAGACGAAGATATCTTTGAGAAGTAACTGTTGCTTATGTACTCTTGAAAATCATCATTGATTTCAGACAGGCTGTTCTCAATGTCATTATACCGGTCTTGCTTAAGTGCTTTGTTTATAATTCTTGAAATTGTTTCAATTGTAATTACATCGTCCCAATTAAGTTTTATCTTACCAAATTCCTCAATAAGTTCCTCTTTTGATACTCCAAACGCACTTCGTGCTTCATTTATCAAAGACTTTGTTTCTGTTGCAGAGAGATTATATGTATAGCGTTTATTGTATAAATAAGATGCTGTCGAAAAGTATAATAGCTCATTGTTGAGCAATACATTAGAATTGAGTGCCGGCAGCAACTTAGTCAAGCTGAAAGTAGGAAGCAGATGTATTTTCCGCATCAAATCGGGCAGAATCCAACTCGAATCTTCTATAATATAGCAAACTCTTTCATCCGACCACCGGTCTGTAGTTTCATATCTTACCCTTAGTTCCAGTGAAGAATGTACAGGCAATAGGAATAAACCGGATTCTCGAAAAACATTCTCTTGAGTATCCGCTCTATATAAAAAGCTATCCGGATTTATAACTGCCGTCAGTCTGAATCCGTCATATCCTACATTTTCTACTATTTTCTCTATAAATCTATCCATTCACTCTTACTATCAAAATCATCGATACGTCGGGAACAACACTTTTTCTTTTACTAAAAGCTTTTTCCCATACTTCTTTTTCTGAATTCAGTTTCTTCAATTTGGCATTGCGTATATTTACAATGCCTATCTTGTTTATTCTTTGTTCTGCATATTGCAACGCACGCAACTTCTTCTCAGACATATTCTTCATATTGGAATCAATATCCATCTCCATTCTATGAAATATTGCATGAAGATTGCTTTGTAACTGGTTATTATTATCCAGTTCAGTCATCGGAACTGCTTCTCCGGTACATAAGAAATCACTCTTATTCTGTACAAGTCTGTTCCATATATCATTTCCATAAGGGGCATACACCTTGCCGTTATCTGCGATAAATTGAGCAGTATAGGTTACTTTTGTTTCATAACTGTTTTTTGCTAATACTTTCCATAGAGTCAGATATCCAGGCAATTCATTTCCGTTTCTCGACATCATTACCGGAACATCCTGCTGAGTATTACCATCAATTTCATCAAGTATCCGTTTCACAACAGGATGCTGAAGTGTCAGATATTCACAATCCGGATTATCTCCATGAGCAGTCGAGTCGAAAACAGCATTCAGTTTTTGATCATCTACCGCATACTCAGTAACACCGGTAATCAATTTAGATACTTTACCGTTCTCACTCACGACATATAAATCCATCAGTTCTTCAAGCCACACAGGTAATGGGCTGTATTTTATTTCTCCGGCACTCTCTTTTTCTATGTCATTTTCTGAAAATGAGGGTAAGACACCTTCTGTAGATTTATAATCGTGCAATTTCTTTCTAATTTCAAATAGCCAACTGTCGCTGGCAAAATCAAAACGTTTCGGGTCTAATAATGATTGCAAATAAAGGTGGTTTACCTTCTTCATATCGATAGTAGAGTCAAGTACATCACCGCTCTTGTCGATACCCAATTCATTCAATATGGCATCCAGTTTATCAACAATAATCTCATATACACGCGTATCAACCGTATTATTAGTCAACATATTGAACGCTACGACAGGACTCTTTTGTCCGATACGGTCAACACGACCTATTCTCTGTTCTATAGCCATTGGATTCCATGGCAAATCATAATTGAAAACGATATGGCAGAATTGCATATTAAGAGATTCTCCGGCAGCATCGGTTGCTACCATTACACGGGCATTGTTCTTAAATTCAATTAAGGCCTTTTGTCGTTCCTGCAATTCCATACTACCATTTATGCCAACAGTAGGAAGACCGGCTGCTTCAAGTTGTTCTTGAAGGTAAGTTTGTGTCCTTCTGAATTCTGTAAAGACCAAAATCTTCAGGTCGGGATCAGCACAATCATTCTGTAAGGAATAAATCTTTTGAATCAAAGCAGTAGTTTTCGCATCCTGTTCTATCTCCAGACAATGTCGGGCTTCTACAATGAGAGAAGAAAGAGCGGATTCCTCATTTTGAAAAGAATAATTAGCTCCCTCAACAGAGTAATCTCCGGTTTCCAGGTCATCAAATCCCACAGTACCCTCTTCGTCATAATCTTCAATATCATCACCACTCACTCCATTCTGAAGCCTCCACAATCTGGTTTGCATGGCAGATAAAATTGCGGCAGTACTGCTGCTGGCAAGTTTCTGCATCATAACCATTACAAGTCCGGTGGCATTACGGTTTCCCTTTTTAGCTCTTCCGAAACAATATCTCACATATTGCGTCACATGCTCATATAATTCAATCTGAGCCTTGTGATTAACCTCGTCAAGCGGGACATTGAATCGCACAGTAGTTCGTGGCCGGAATAGTTTTTTCCCGTCATAATCAACAGCAAAACGCTTCTCTGAACGCATTACATAAGGTTCAATTTCATTTATGCCCGGCATACCTTCACCAGAGAAAGCCTCAGAATCAATCAATTGCAGCACACGTCTGAAATGGTCACTTTTACCTCTATGCGGTGTAGCTGACAGCAGTAACACATTCGGTACCGCATTACACAAAGTCTCAGCCAACTGATACCTTGATACTTGTGCTGTAGCTCCGCCCATTCTGTGAGCTTCATCAAATACAACCATATCAAAATCGGCATTAACTACAGCTTCCAAACGATATTTGTTATACTCATCAACTTTCTCCTGACTCCATCCTTGCCGTGCCGCCAACGGTTTGAGTACATCAATAGATACGATGATCTGATTATGCTGAGTCCAGAAATTAAGTTCCTCCTCAGCATCGAATCCGGCAAATGTCCTTGCCATACCAGTGATAAACTCACTATCATAAATAACGAAGCTCTCTTTAAAATGCTCCTTCAGTTCTTGCTGCCATTGTAGCATTGCTGATTTGGGCACTATAAGCAAAATACGTTTTACCTCCCCCCTAAGCTTTTTCTCTTTTATTACCAAACCAGCTTCAATTGTTTTACCCATACCGACCTCATCGGCAAGCAGGAAGCGGGTTTGAATGCCTTGCATCACCTTCTCCAGTACCAATATCTGGTGAGGGAGAGGAATCAGACTGCTCTCGTATGGAGCAAGCAATCGCTTTTGTGCCATCTCCTCCTTTATACGGGCAGCAATGGAAATATAACGAATATAAGATATGCCTGAATTATTCCCTTCCGCCATATCATCCTCGAGGTCTGAACGCAGCACCTGGGCAAAACTGTTGTCCTCCAAAATATGAATCCAGACAGTTTCTTTGCCAAAAAGTACCTTGCTTCCTATTATTTCAACGCTTTTGCCTTTATATTTCATTCTTTTTATACTCTTGTTGATGCTATATCATAATACTGCAATAATATTTCATCCTCTTGCAGCAATGCTTCCTGAATATGGTCGCCAACCAAAATGATGGATTTGTAATCTTTCTGTTTGTAACATTCCTTGAATCCATATCTCAGAACTTCGAGTCGTGTATTCTTCATGCGCTTAGTTTTTGGCTTTTGTGCTTGTTCCAGATACATATTAAACTCTTTCATCATCTTTCGGCTACGGATGATTTCAAGGTCGGCAGCCTTTTCAGTATCCGGCTTGCGCCATTTCCCATCTTCATCCTTAATAAAGTTTTCTTCAAGAATTGTCATCAATTCAGGAAGGACATCTCCTTTCTTTGTTGTAGACATAGCTTTCATCCATTCGGGTTGAATTTCAGAATAGGTCTGTGGAGTTTCCAATTCACGTTTAAGCCACTCTATACCTTCTGCTTCACTACTGATAAACAAGGCCATAGGAATGATACCATTTGTCCCTTTCTTTTTTTCTTCATACTCCAAAGCTTGCGATGCTGTAAAGAACATTCCGTCACGCTCAATGAAACGCTCTCTTAATCCTTTTTGAAATTCTTGAGCATCCATAGGAATGGCATAGCCATGCTGAACGTAATATGATATCAGTCTGTCATAAAGGATTTTCGGACTTCGCTCAATAACGGCTGTTGTCGAATTGTCTTTTTCTAAATGTACTGGCAAGTGGACTAACAACTCTTCAATAAAATCCATAGCATTGACAGATTTATCAATTGATTGGTCAAATTTCAACATCAATTCATCTGTTGGTTTATAGCATGTGATTACAAGGTCTTGCTTTACGGCTGTAGTAGTAGTTACTGCCTTAAATGAACCTTGCTTTTTGTCTAATGCAGCTACATTAGCAATGATAAATCCAACTCCTTGAATAGCATTCTGGATGGAGTTCCATACAGCCGCACTGGTATTGCTAAATTCCATTGTCAGCCATTTGCCTGGCTTTAATACACGATAATACTCTCTCAAAGAACGACTCATCAATGTTTGATATTCAAAAAGCGTTTTGCTTTGTGTCGCATTGATAATAGCCTCTTCCCTATTGTTTGTAGAGACTTTTATCCATCCCTCCCAAATGGAACTTAATTCCGAATACATAATGTTTGCACCAAAAGGTGGGTCGGTAAAGATATAGTCTATGGAAGAAGTTTTTAAATTTGGAATATTTGTCGCAGAATTTAGACCTATAGTTGTATTGTTACGAGTATTATAGGATGTCCCTAAAAAAGATGTTATTTTTCTACTTAAGGTATGACCTGCAGGAAACTCTAAATTTATTGATGGAACATAAAGAGTACCTGTAGTTATGCCTGTACCTGTAAATCTAAATTTATTCATTTTAGAGGTGCTCTGACATACAGAGGTGAACCATATAATAAGGTGAATATCTTTTTGGGCAAGTTCTAAAACCCTACTTAAATATATAAAATTTCTTTTAGTATAGAACTGATGTATGTGGGTAATCCCATTACTTTTAATTGGTTGAATGGTATTATAACCCTCTTTTAATTTCAATGTACTTAAATTAGATGTGTCTAATTGGTTTATTCTTTCTAATAAATCAATGTCAAATTTTGTAATATCTTTTTCTCCACGTTTGCCATTACAAGTATAACTAATTCTTACAGGTACTTTTTTGTTAACTGTTATTGTTTTCCCTAGCGCATAATCATATATGGTTTCCCAGGCTTTCTCAATATTTTTTTTGCTACAATATGTACCGCAATGTGGACATGAAAATTGATCCTTAATCGTACTATTTTTAACATCTACCGATTCACTCCAAAGATTAATCTCTTTCCCGCATGAAGGACAAATAAACACATCGCTCCAAATGGTACAATTAATTTTTGCTTTCTTTCCATTCACTTCTGTCTCATACATCCATCCCAATTCCTCTTCTACTTGCTTAAGTATTGCATTTGCTTTTCTTTCAAATTCTTGTGGGTTGAATTTTAAGTTGTAGCTTGCTGCAATTAATGATGCTATGGGTGATAAATCAGAACATACGGCATGGCGCACTCCAATTTTTGCTTTTTTTTCTCCTAAAGCATCTACGTCTTTTTTTGAGCCGCATATTTGTGCAGCCACACCGGTCATGCCAGTTCCACAGAAACCATCGAATACAATATCTCCAGGTTGAGTATAATGAAGAATATAGCGCATAATTGCAGGATGTGGTACTTTGGTATGATATGCATGTGCCATATAAATAGGATTATTTTTCCCCTCACTCACATCGCTCGCATAAGGCATCTTTACCTCAAAGTTCTTTTTTCGTTTTCCTTGAGCTTCGAGTTCCTCCTTTTCCTTTTCCCATTCAGCAATAAAATCATTCAACCAAGGATTAGGACATGCTGTATAATATGGAGGATCTGAGAGATTGATAATATCATTATCCTCTCCAATAGGGAAACCTTCTACTTGTTTCAGTTCAGGCAATTTTTTACGAAGTTCTTCGCGAAAATAAGCTCTACGAGCATCTTCGCTTTCAAACTCCATTCCAAGGCAAATGACCTTTTCAGGAGTAAGCTTTACTTCTTCAAATTCATCATCTAAAAACAGAGATGGGTTTATTTTATTTTTGCTCATAGTGCATTTTTATTTAATAATAATTCGTACATCTTCAAGCTTATGACCTCTACTTTGATTGTCAATATATGAAGCAAGTGCATCCAAAGCCTGTTGCTTGGTCATTGGTCGTGAGAAAATCTTCATCATCTCATCATGACCAATCTCTATCTTGGTAAAACTTCTTTGCAGTTTGCTGATTATATCTATCAATATGCGGGTATACTGCTGGTTCAATTCTATTACACCGTTCTTAAACTGTTCTATAATTACCTTTTCTTGTTCATTCAGCAATTCGCGATTCTTGAATGTTGTAGGATCTTCCAATGCTTCATGGAAGTTTTGCTCAAACTCTGCAAATATTTCATTAAGCTCATCCTGAAGTTCGCTCAGCGAAGGCAACACTTCACGGTTGACTGTTGGGTTAAACCCATCTACCGATGTTGGCATCGAAAGAATTGCATTTCTACTTACATTTGGATTGACCACCTGCAAGAGATTCATTTTTCTCTGCCAATTATCATATCTGCTCGGGTTGATGAAAGAAGCATTGCGGACAATATCACATATCAACTTACTTGATTGCGACATTATTGCCTGCTTTTTGCCATAATCTATCTCGCTGATATGAGCCTTCAGATATTCATTCATATACCAATCGGCATATTTTCCCTTGAGTGCTTCCAATTCAGACTTATATGCTTCGCGTGCCGTCTTATCCTTGGTGATCACATCTTTCAATTCGTCAATAGCAGTATTTATATCGTCTCTTAAATCTACATCATTGATATTCGATAAGGCTGTGCGTAAGTAGGAAATGACATCCTTCAGCCCATCAAGCTCTTTAAGCAACCCATTGGTTTCATATACCTTCCGACAGGTTTCTGTCATGGCTGTCTTAACCATGTCGACAGGCCACTCTATATTGCGCATCTTGGCTTTCGTATTGTAACGTGGAAGCTGATTGCAAATACCCTTTAATCTGGAGAATTCAATATCCAAATTTCTTGCCTCATCGTCAGAGATGATTTCTATATCACCGGCAAAGCTATAGCCACCATGTATTTTATGCTGCAGTACAGCTATTTTTGATTCTAATTCCTGCGCTTTTGAAAGCAAGTCGGCAAAAACACTGGTGTTTGGATTATCCAACTCGTTTGTACGGTCCACTCCCAATAGTCCAAGCATGATTTCTCTAATCAATGGTATGTTGATTCCCTTTGGAGGACATACATTCGAGAAATTATAATTGTCCTGCGAGCTGATTTTTGTTATATCCGCAATGTTTCCCGCATTGATGCGATTTCCTCCCTGGAGCACTATCTCTATTTCGCCCAAAGCAGCCATGGTTGCCAGCACCAACATTTCCAAATCGGCTTCAATATGATAGTCGGATGAGATATATTCATTGTTCTCGGCATAGAACACCATTAAAATCTCGTCTCTGTTCAAAACCTGTCCGTTTTTGGCCTCTAATTTAGCCTTGATACTGCGGGCATATTCGGAATGGTCTGTTGAGAGACGTCCGTTTTCCCACAATCCCAATCCCATCAATATGGCTTCGGCATTACGGTTCATATCGGCAGGTTTGGCAATCTTGGTTCTGGCAGAACGCAGCATATTTTCTCTATTTTCCTTTGTCAATGGCTGAGGCAGTGCTGTAAACTTAGGATAATGAGGGTTTTCTGCTTCAAACTGACTCTCCATAATGTAGGAGGTCACAGCACTTACAGAATCTATTTTAGACTCGTTTTGAGCCCCAGGCATTCCTTGCAGAGGATGCTTTTCGCCCAAATATTCAACGAGAGTCTTGCTCAAAAATTCAGTATTGAAAAGTGTACGCGCTTCTCTATAATATTTATCGCGTAACTGTTTGTATCTTGGTTTTTCGTCGCTACTTGCGCTTCCTTCTTGTGATAGAGCAGAACCGTAAAGCACTATCTTTTGCTTGAGTTCATCACTTAAATCGTCCATTATGAAGTATACACTATCCTTGTCGCATGGATGTGCTTTAGCTGCAGCATCGAATATCGGCATAAAGTAGATATAGAAATGCTGTTGCGGATAGGTGGTAGAACGATCATTAGGATTACCCATGAAGATATATCCGGCTCTGTTACACTTATGAGAAAGCCACTCTATGTTATGCGTCCAAATACGGAAGTTTGTTCTGTAAGATTCTCCTTCCACAGGAAGGACTTCTGCCAGAAACATATAGAAATATTCATCCTTCTGACTGTTTCCCATTTGTGAGGCATAATCTTTTACTTTCTGCTCATAATTGACACCTCCTTCTATGCGTAGATGGTATTCATTGTTTTCTCCTTTTTCGAAATACTGGCCAATCGTAGCCGAAACAATAGAATCCAACACACGAGTAAATGCCAAATCTACCAGTTCGTCAAAGTTCTCACAAGTAATATCTATGTGGCAAAGGTCATTGGCCAATGTTTCGGCCGAAACGCCATTCTGATGACTCAACTCTGACTGTAGAATTTTTATTGCAGCTGCAGAGACGATGCGATGGGCAAGAGGTTTCTTCGGAGCAAGTCCCTTTGTGAAATTTTCTTCTATTTTCTGATCAATCAGTTCTGTGACAGTACTTACCTTCAGTACATCCGGATCGGCTTTCAAATCCACATTGTTCTGCATGTCCTGCCAATATGAATCATAACAAATCAATCCTGGCTTGTCGGTAGGGACTTCATCATTCATCATTGTACTGAATTTCCGTGAAAGGGTTTTCAATACTTCGCGCTGGCTCTTGCCGATACGAATCAATGAAAAATTCTCAAAATATGAAGGATGTACAGGGAACAGGTTTACATAGGTATCCAAATTGTTGCTCAGGTGAGGGAACATCCCGGTGAATTGAGATAGATGTTGACGTATTCTTGCTTTCTGGTGCTCGTCCTTTTGAAGAAGACGTTGTTGCACAATGAACTGCACGTCTTCTTTCTGGATAGTAAGGTCAATATAACGCTCATTTACCCTCCCCAGCATATCTTTAGCAAACTGAAACTCCGGAGAACGGTAAATCAACTCCTGCACACCAAATACCATGCGGAAATGAGTGCGGTCGCTCATTTGTCCTAAGGCTTGAAGTACTTGCAGGTCTCTATTCAGTTTAGATGGTTCGCTTCTGCCTTTGAGGTAAGCAAGCATCTCATCGACCACAAGCATAAAACCTTTATCCGGATACTTTTCTTCGAAGGCATCCATCATCAGTTCCAGTTTTTCTGAATATGATCTTGGAGATGTATCATCAGATATCGAATAATCCACACCCCATGTCTGAAGCGCACTATCAATCTTATAAGTAATGACTTCCCACAATTCTTGACTGTTTCCTAATTCAAAACGATATACCATATACTTGCCGGCAATGGTTTTCAGCCATTCTCTTGCCTTCTCGCTTTGCACCATAGGGAGATAGTCGCTATTTTCAGCAATGATAGAGAAAAGTGACATCAGGTGAGATTTACCTGTACCATAGTTACCAACAATCTGAATACCTTTAGTCTCAGTAGTTGCATTCAGATCCAACTTGCCGCATATCTGTGGTATGATATAATTTTCGAATGTTTGGGAACAGACAAAGTTTTTTACCAATTTTGCACGATAGTCTTCGCTATCTAATTGCCCGAATTTGATAATCTCATCGATTGGGTCGAATTGTATGAGGTCATGATATTTCATTGTATATGGTTTTATGTGAGATTTCTGATAAATTTATAGAATATGAAGAATTGCATGCGGATGCAAGATAAAAAGTATTGTTAATTATCATACCTTCTTTTGCATTTACTATTAATACATATGATTTAGCCCACGAATCAAACTTGGCTCTCAAATCTAATTTAAGTTCCGGCTCAAATAGAATACCTATATTTCTTATTGCCACATATTTACCTATTTCAGGATTTGAGATGACGTTGTCTTTTATGAGTTCTTCCAATCTCTCGTCTGCAAACAGGGATAAGTGCTTATTGTCAAGATTATTTTCAATAGCCTTGCTTAAATAAAATCCTATATCTGCAAAGTTTATGTCATGGTCTTGACCCGACACGAAGAATAATTTGTGTCGTAGTCCTACAGACAGATATTGAGATATTTGTTTAATCATGAATTTTTTTTGAGATTAATCTATTGAAGAATTCAATAATTCCTTCACATCAACTTCTAATATTTTTGCGATTTGCAGTAGTGTCTCTAATCCTGGTTGAGCAGCATTAGTACACCATTTAGAAACTGTAGCGGGATCTTTTCCGATTTGTTGCGCAAGCCATTTATTTGTCCTTCCTTTTTCTGCTAGCATTACTTTTATCCGATTGATTCTTTTGTTAGTCATATCACTGTATATTTACTTCAATGCAAAGATAATGAATTATTCTTCGATGAAGTTATGTTATTTGATATAAATTTACTGAAGATATAAATTTAATTGCGAATAATTCAATTTTGTCACGTAATGATAGTAGTATAAATGCCATATTTGCATACTATTAAATTTAAACAGAATATCTTTTATGATATGAGCTCCTATGACGAAATTTTGGAAATGGGCTTCAGATAATTATAGCAGGTTCTGATTGTTCCCGGCAATCACGAATATTACAATTATTCGGACGTGATGGAACGAGGGCTACAATGGAAGTGGATGTTCCGGAAGAATGTGGGGTACTATCAGAATCAGGTAATCCGTATCGATGATACCGATTTTGTCCTAAGTACGTTATGATCGCGAATTAACCCAAATGACGAGAAAAGTATGAACGACTTCCACCAAATCAAGTTTGACAGGAAATTACTACAGGTGGAGAAGTTCAATCGGATACACAAGACCTGTATGGGCTTTATCCGGAAAAGCGTTGAAAAGAGTACAGCGAGTCATATCATGGTGGTTACCCATCATTTGCCTACTTTTGAGGTGGTTGCGCCACAATACAAGAACTCCATACTGAACAGTGCATTTGCGAGCGAATATGGTGATTGAATTGCCCACAGCCGAATAGATGCCTGGAGTTATGGACATTCGCATAGCAATATCGATACCGAGATTGGTGGTACACGGTTAATCTGTAACCAGATGGGATATATTTTTGCGAATGAGCACTTTGTGAATGGATTTGAACCGAAAAAACATCTTGAAATTTAATGAGCATAAAGCAATGAATGAAAGAATAACAGATAGAAAACTCTTTGTTGATTTAGCGAAGACGGCATCGATATGCTTCTTGCTGTAATAATATAAGTCCACACCCATTTGGCGTTGACCTTATATTTCTCGGCAATCTTTTCGGCGGTGTAAGAGAAGAAATCCTGTCCCTCGGCAGCTTGTCGAGGTTGCAATAATTCTTGCGCTCGTTTCAACTGCCGCTTACGTTCCCGGATGCGTTCTTTGTAGCCAAGATTGGAACACTGGTGGCTACAATAACAGGTCGTTGTCTTTTGAGCTATAAATGGTTTTCCGCACCATTGGCAAATCTTTCTTACTTCCATATTTTTCGATGCATCATCATATTCTTATTGATTATCAATAGTTTACATCTTAAAAGGTAGACTACTCAAAAATTTACTTGTTTTTTTTGCGAAAAATCGAAGATTTAACGTTTTTTTATCGACGCACTCCGAAAAGAGGGGAAAAAGGCAAAAACAGCCCTTTTGAATCCCGACTGACCCCGTCTGCAAAGATAGAGCATGTTGGGTTTTATTTCGCCAAAAAGGGATGTAAAATCGAGTATGGATTCACGGATATTTTCGGATTCAGAGTGAGGTATTTTGTGCTTGATTGGAGTGCCCGTTGGGGACTGACCTTTACAACCGGATTGCTTATAAGATTTGCAGCCAAAAGAAAAAGGCTGTAGCCATTTTGCCATGGCGCAGCCATCTCTTTTCTTCCCTTATTTTGACTTTACTTTAATGAACGTATATATGAATACGGGGATAAAGTAAAGGTGCGGTAACCATTCTATTAGTTAGGTAAATGCATATTTACTTATATAATTAGTAGCGTCGCGGACTGTATTCTTTCAGAAATAGAAAACTGTGAAGACAATCCTCTTGACTGGGTATATCCTATATGTGGCTTGATATTCAATTCCCCTCTTTGCGTCCTCCTCTAATTATTCATGCTTAATCCTAAAAACACCAAAACATAATAACGCATGAATAATTCTGTCCGATGCCATCTTATTGAAAAGCTGAGGGGAGGCAATTCCATGGCATATATCATTTCTTAAATTCCACCCCCTATTATCAGTCAGCAATATTCTAAGGTAATTAGCGAAATCATCTGTTAATAGTTGAATAGCAATAGGATCTCTTAACATGTCGTCCAAAATTCTTAATTGGAAACCATTCCCTGATTTATTGGGTTTAAGAGTTGGTATATTTCCTATTTCCAGAATATTTCTAATAGCCTCTTCGAGTTGTGGGATGAGTAAATGGAGAGCAACAAAATAATCTTGATTGAAATAGGCTTCAAGCCCCTTTGTAATAATAGGAATTCTTTCTGTTTTTATAGCTGGAGATTTAGTAATAAATGACAATATATTTTCTTTTGTGAAAATACCTCTTTGCTTCCCTTCCTCAATAACAGCATTAAGAAAAATTGCATTAAATTTCATTGACATAGATATATGCACAATTAAGTTGCCCTCGAGGTCAGTTCCAATACCTCCTACGACAGCTTTTACTCGGCCTCTTTCATCAAATATTGATTGAGGAATCATATGCAGGAATGGGGCGTCTTTGACAATACGATCAAGACTCTCTTTTTCACGCTCTTTATTAGGGATAAATGAATGCGTAAAACACCCTAATGACTTTTCAACATCTTTTTCATGCAAAATAGAGTTTACACATAAATCCATTTCCTCTTTAGATACAGTAAACTCTTGCTTAAATTCAGTCATCTCATCTTGAATACCCTCTCCGAATTTAGCTATCTTAATGCTTAGTTTGGCAGCTTTATCTTGCAATCCATATTTGACTAATAATCGGTGAAGTTGACTATAATTCCCAACTAATTGTAATTTTGCCATATTGGGAATGATAGCATCAAGAGATTCTTCAACTTTTGCAAATAAATCCTCTATTTATCTGGCGAAAACTTTCTGTAATATCCAGATAAAATATCTGCTAAGTCCATCAGCAACCAGGGATCTCGTTTTTTCTCTCCAGATGCTGGCAAATTATATATTTGCATAAATCGAGTTTCTAAATCAGCGATTAAAGCCGTTTGCTCCTCACTTGTATAACTATTAGGACATTCTGTGCTAATACGATATGCAGTCCCCCATATTCCTATTGCATTCTCTTTTCCATGCCTTGATATTAAGTTAGATAAAGCCAACTTAGCTTCTCCCAGCAAATCTACTTGGTTTAATTTTTTTGATAATTTTATTGCTCGCTCAGCTTGTTTGACCCCTAATATAGGATGAGATAAATAATCATTATTTATGATGCAAATTAAGGATTGTATATACGTGCGGGCAATTTCAATATCGCACTGTTTTCCCGTTGTGGCAGCTTTAAAATCCCATACTAGACCAGCATAACGAGCTTTCAATATACAATTCTTTGCATTATTGATGCGAGTTTCCCAATATGATATTATTTCCGGGGTAATGAGTTTCCTGTCTGGATATTCTATGAATTCTCCTGTATTGTTGTCTTGAAAAACCAGATGAGGACCAAAATAGAATTTGCCATTAAAAGCATCATTATCACTTTTGTAATCTTCTGTCAATTCAGAAGCCATAACTTCCGCTTGATATGCTACAGAGCTTTTTTCTGCATCATTGCAACTGGAATATTTTGATGCATAATCGAAATAATCGAATTGTTTGCCTTCAATGTCAAATTCTGATAGTATTTCTTGTATAGTCATGTAAAGTATTATTAATTGAGCAAATATATAATATACATAAGTATTGAGAGGAAAATGGCGTGTGGAATTTACTTGCCATCTTGATGTTCTCTTTTACTCAGTTTTGAAGATTCGGAGTTGTACGTGGGTATAAATAGGGGATGTTTTCCTGCGGGAGTGGATATTGAAACTTCTTCGTCTGGAAAAAGAGACTTGATGTCTATCACAATTGATTCACTGTTCTCATTTACCCATCTCAAATAGTTTGGATTCTCTTCAGCCACCTCCTTTATCGTCTTGCCTTGATATTTACCAAATGGGAAAGAATCTTCAGCACGTAGAATAGAACATCTTTACGGTGCTCAGAAATTACATCATCAATGTCAAAGAAAAAGAAATTTGATTCTTCGTTAGCCCATTTTATCTAGTTCCAATCACTATGGATTACATCTACGACTTTCTCTCCCTTATGCTTGCCTCTTTCAAAAACATCATCCAATTCCAACACTTTGACTGGGTCATGGGTGGGGTCTCCAAGAATATCAAGCAACACCCAAGATCCACATGCTCCACATGGGACAGGCTGCGGTTCTATGTCATCTATCTTGCACCAACAATAGCTAGGATTATCAGAACTATTTGCCCTCACTCCATTCCTGTAATAAAAGGCAAAGGCATCTCCATATTGTCCACCTTTCCCTGATGGCTTTACTTTATGCACCTCGACATATTGCGAGCGATACCAGCCTGAAACTCGTCCATCAGGAAAACGCTGAGCAGTGAAAGGCAATGCCCTTCCAATATTATAATATATGGAAATCAAGCTATTGTGCAATCCTTTTTCCCGGATCGCTTTTATCAATTTCTCCTTTTCTGAAATCATGTGATTATTCAATATCAACTAGTTTTTCTTTGTATTGCGGAAATTATTGTAAAAATAATTATTAATTAGTTGGGATATTTTCGTCTTAAAGGGTAGATTATTTAATCGACTCTCTCCGAACAGAGGGGAAAGAGGCAAAATAGCCCTTTCAAACCTCAACAACTCCTCGTCTACAAAGATAGGATATATCTGGGGTTATTTAGCCAAAATGGACTGTAAAATCAAGAATAGATTCATGCATATTTTCGGATTCCAAGTGATGTATTTGGTGCTTGATTGGAGTGACCTTTACAACCGGATTGCTTATAAGATTTGCAGCCAAAAGAAAAAGGCTGTAGCCATTTTGCCATGGCGCAGCCATCTCTTTTCTTCCCTTATTTTGACTTTACTTTAATGAACGTATATATGAATACGGGGATAAAGTAAAGGTGATGATTTCATGGAAAAGTGTAGTTTTCAAACCTCAATTTTGATGGAAAAGTGTATAATGAGAGTCTGATTCGTTGGAAAAAGTGTAACGAATTCGATTTATTCGCTTGAAAAAGTGTTGAACTGCTTAAATATCATATCTTCTATTCTTGCGAATTTTACCTATAACACATCATTAAATAGGTAAAAAGTAGTATATTTGTATATTATATGATATGTTGAATATGACAAAGAATACAATGGGCACTAAGTTACCAAGAAAACTGGAGCAGAAGATGCAGATAGTCGGCGAGCAGATCAAACTGGCTAGACTGCGCAGGAATCTCAGCATGGCTCAGGTTGCTGAACGCGCAACCTGCTCTCCGCTTACGGTTGGCCGGATTGAAAAGGGGGCACCGACAGTGGCTATCGGCATTTATCTCAGAGTCCTCTATGCGCTTCAACTGGATGATGATATACTTCTACTTGCCAAAGAAGACGCAATGGGAAAGGTATTACAAGATTTAAGTTTGAAAAAGCGGGAGAGAGCATCTAAAAAAAATAAGTCATGAAACGCTTCGATATGTTTGTTGATTTTAATTAATAGAGCTAACCTGCGGTTAATTGGAGAACTCTTAGCGGATTGTTATAGATTTTGTCATAGTGGTAAGTGAGCCGAGACCGTCTATATTTGTGATAATTATATTATTGTTTGCAATCAGCAAATTCTTTAGAAGAGATAAAGGTATTGAATTATAAATATGAGAGAAATCGAAAATCCATTTGTGGAAGAAGTGCTAAAGCCTGAAGATACGCAACAAAGTGTTGTAGTGAAAAACATAGACTACAAAAAGAAAGATGTGTATAAACATGATATTCTGTTGATAGCAGGAACGATAGTGGTAATAGCCTCAGTTATTATTCTTTCTATAGTTTCATTCAATAGGAGACAACAACAAGATAATAGTATAGAATTTCAAAACAAGAAGAAAGATTCTATTTTGACACACACATTGATAAATATGAAGGACAACCTAAAAACACTTTCTGTGAAAATTGATAGTATGGACTTGCATATGAAGCAGGAAATTAGTAGCCTAAACAATGTTGCGATTACCCTTAAAAAAGCACAACAGAAAGGAGGTAAGAAATGATGTTTGATTTTACTAACTATACATTCAGTGGTCTTCTTTCTATTTTAGCCTCTATCTACGGTATTGGTTATCCTTTAATAATACAGACTATTAGAAGTATATACAATCAATATGACTCGGATTTGCTTTCATGCCGGTTCTCGAAAGAACCAGTGTATAAAGTCTTTCAAATTCTGATGATAGTCAATATGGTTGTTGCTATATTAGCCCCATTCTTATTACAAGCTGGATGGTTTAATCAAGTAGTCATAACAGTTCAAGCAGTATTAGTTGTCGCTCTTATCGGATGCAGTATTATGTTGTTCCAACTAATATTACTTTTCTCAAATGCAGGAGAATTACTAAAAAGAGTTGAAGGAGAACAAATTGACCCAAACAATGTTATGGAGATTCTTGATATAGCTATCTATGCGGATGCTCAGCACAATTTGGATTTGTACGTCAAAAGTTTAAGTAAAGTTTTTTCATATATCCAACAACAGCAAGGAGACCAATTTGATCAAAAAATTGATACTATTAAACCACCCGCTTTCTATGATGAGGTGACTGTTAATATCGTACGAAAATTGAAGGAATATATCCGTATGGATGATGGGCATCATTTTTTATATGGCAACAATGAAATAACTTCAATATTTTATAATCAAACATCTGCTTCACGGCTTAGTTTACAATCCCATCAACTGATGTGGATCCTGTTGAATGATGCTATAGAGTTTAACAATCATACATGGTTTAACCAATATTGGCAATACGCAGATAGTTATGCCTCTATGAAATACCATTTTGTTAGTTATGATTCTCCTTTAAGACATGACAAGCAAATGTTTATGGTGCGTCATGTCATGATTGGTGGGATGCTGTTACATTATGGAAGAATCAATTGGCTAAATGATGTATTTTTCTTAACTCATTCTGAACCTGAATATTACGGTCTAATACCCAGTTCTTTTAGTGAGATTGTAGTCATGTTGGAACTGATAGATAAAATGTGTACAGACTTCACCTATTTCTATCAACAAGGCTTTTACTATCACGATCAAATGAGTGGCGTTAAAGATAATAAGTATTTCTTCAGAGATGCATTAAAATACCTAAGCCTATTAGTCATCAGATTATGGTCTCTTGAAGGAAGAGGGGCTGATAATACGCAATTATTTAGTTTACCTGCATCACCATTAAAACTCAATGATAATGAACGGGATGCTCAAATGATGAGAATGATGTTGGATGAAGTCGGTTTTTGGTATGATACTAAGGTGTTTATAAATATTCCAAGGTTAAGATTTGTAGATAAGGCAGAAGTTGAAAATCTTTTGAATAAATACCAGCAGCAATGTGAGATGGATAAGAAAGATAAAGAAGAACATCCAGTGGTAAATATTCAGAAATATCAGGAGTTGTTTAATGGTATAGAGACTGAAGCTAGCAGGATAGAAAGTATACTTCAATATTCTAATGAATATGCAAACGGAAAAACATTATCCATTAATGTTATCAGATCATTTAATTTGGAAACAATCAATTACGGTAGTTTTAAGGATATAGACTGTCGTTGCATTCCATATGTGCATTTTTCAAATTACTGGAGTGATATAGCTTACAAATACCTGCGTTGTTTGTGTAGCCTTAAGCGATTAGGCGATTTTAAAGTGCCAAGAAAGCAGATTCCGAATGTTCTAAAAGATATGGGACTTAATGGAAATTATGCTATTATTGCTACAGAAAAAATAGATGAATTGCCATATATTTCAGTTCTTCTAAATGTCTTGTTGGATATTAAGTGCTTTTTTGTGATGAAAAAGAACGAGATTCCTTTAGTAACATTATTACCCATAGAGAACAATAAGGAACTTAAGCCAATAAAAAAGGGAAAAGCAATCTGCAGTAATATTGAGAATTTTCAAGGATATAATGAACCTATATATGAATTGATATTGGGGACAGTATTGCGATTTTCGACTCCCAATGATTTTTCTGGATATGTAAGATTCATTATTGATGATACTTATGAAGCTCAAGATGTGACTATAAAGCCGCAGAAAACATTGGGTGAGCTATTTGGCATGAAATAAAAATCATTAAACGAGGAATATGTTTTTTATGATAGCACAAACTCAATTGAAAAAGCCAAGTAATTGGCAAGACTTTGAAAAACTCTGCAAACTATTGTGGGGCGAAATATGGTCTTGTGAAGATTCTATTAAACGACATGGCCGCCAAGGTCAAAATCAGCATGGTGTTGATGTGTTTTCGTATGTTGAAAAATATGGCGGATATTGTGGTATCCAGTGCAAAGGTAAGGATGACTATACGAATGCTCAATTAACAGAAGGAGAGATTGATACAGAAATAGAAAAGGCGCTAGGCTTTGAGCCTAAATTAAAGTTGCTGGTTTTTGCTACTACAGCGAATAAAGATGCAAAAATAGAAGGGTACATTAGAAAGAAAGACGTTGAAAATAGGGAGAAGGGGCTATTCGCTGTTGATATTGCATCATGGGAAGATATTGTTGACCAATTGGAGCGATATAAAACGACTTATAATTGGTATGTGAACAACTGTCAGTTTAAGGATACTACAGATGTTTCTGTGTCTTTTGGTGGGAAGGCGGAAATAACCGTCCATCCAGAATATATTAGGGTTATTAAACATTATGAGTATAAAGAATTGACTCCATTAGAACAAATTTGCCAAGCACAGTTAAAAGATTTGAAGGCTGTGAACTTTGGCGCATCAATTATGTCATGGAACAGACCAACTAAAGTTGATAAAAGATGGTGTAAACTAGGTATAAGAATTGAAAACATCGGGAAGACTGTTATTAAAACACCAAAGCTTGTTGTGTCTTTCCGGTCAGAAGATATTGTCAAAATTGATGACAATTTTTATTATTGCAATGCTTTTGGTATAGATGAAGCGGCGAAAGCACAGATTAATGCTGGAAGGGATGCGAGGAGAGAGGTGTTCCAAACATATAAGAATCAGTTAGAGTATATACCTAAAAATTCCGTTTTTGTACAGAAGGACTATCGAGATTTCCAGATGAGTATAATTCCTGCAGATGGGATAAAGCGGTTACCTTTAATCTGGCGGTTCCTTTGTGAGGACTATCAGAAAGAAGGATACCTGACTATCAATGTAGATCCGATAGTAGAGGAACACATAGAAACAATAGAGGTTCATGATAAATCGAAAATGAAACCAGATGAGGTTACTATAGAAGCGAAAATTATTGAAAAATAAATATGCACGAGTGGAAGTTATTTTAAAGTGAAAGGTTAAGACTCGACGTGTTATTATTTTGAAACGTCTTGTCGTCTATAATAAATTATAATAGCTTTTGACTTAAGATTACATATATAAATATAATATCAATAATTTATAATTAAGATTTATGCTGCAAATTTACGAATACCTTGTATGGGTATATTTCTATTCTAAAGAAATTTGCTGGTCCTCAAGAAAATCCGTAATTTTGCAGCCCCAATTGAATAAAAACATAAAGCTTACAATGCTGCAAAGAAGAATGAACAACTGGACAACCGTATCAGATCGAGGCATAAAATGCCTTGAGAGAATGTCGTGTGTCCATACTTCGGGCATTGGAGCATTCTATACTCTTGGAGACATTTTCCGACGAACGTTTGATAGAACATCGGGGATACGATGATGCTGGTATCCCGCTGAAACGATAAATGAAAACCGTCGGAGAGTCCTTACCAAACTT
>NZ_CANUAR010000011.1:0-96708 GCF_947855755.1 uncultured Coprobacter sp. | reverse complement strand
TAGAGAGAGAGGGATACGATAAAGGATCGAACCCCTCTCTCTTTTTTTGTTTTGAGTCCCTTCCCCCGCATACATCCCCATTGCTTACCTTATCCGATAAAGATAAAAATAGCATAAAAAACAAAAGTATTTTTTATGCTGACTTATACGACTTGTTTCAAGCCCGATTGAATTTTACTTGTTCTGCTTTTGGGGGAAATTAATGCGAGCTCTTATATCAAAGTGTTATTATAACTCTTTTAACTATGTTAATTGAATCTTTCATACTGTTTCAAAGTGTCAATTTGTTAGCTCCTATTGCTTTTTGTTGAATTATTTTGTTAGTTTTTACGTGTGTCTTATAAAAATGTTCTATAAGTCGCAACAAAATGTCTGATTTGGATTTTTCTCAATCTCTTTAGAAAATTTCCATTTAAATAATTTGCATTGCGATTTTTTATTGTGTTACTTTGAATGCTCATTTGGAGGACCACCTTGATTTGAGGTATTCTATGAGTATTATTTGTACTACGGAATAAGGTTCTATAGGGTATATTTTACGGTATCTGATGCAATTTGCTTAAGATTAGGTATTATACCCGTCTTGTTGTTGTTGAGTGTGGAATAGAGGATAGAATAATAACTAATTAGATATATGAATTTAGCATTATTTGTCGTTGTTTTTATTACCGGGATCACTTTAGTGGCTGCAGCTATGGCCATTGCCGGTTTAATTTCTCCGCGATCATTTAATTCTCAGAAAGGTGAAGCTTATGAATGCGGTATCCCTACTCGGGGAACCTCTTGGATGCAGTTTAAAGCAGGGTATTATCTGTTTGCAATCCTTTTTTTGATGTTTGATGTGGAAACGGTATTTTTGTTTCCTTGGGCAGTAATAGTAAGAGATTTGGGAGTTGCCGGACTAATGAGTGTTTTGTTTTTCTTAGTGATCCTTGCGTTTGGTTTAGCTTATGCCTGGAGGAAAGGAGCTTTGGAATGGAAGTAAAAATAAAATCGATGAAGTATGAAGACTTCAAAGACAATGAGTATATTGAACAATTGGTTAAAAAATTGCATGAAGGCGGTGTCAATGTGGTTGTCGGTAGCCTTGATGAAGCAATTAATTGGGGGCGATCCAATTCGTTATGGCCTCTTACGTTTGCAACCAGCTGTTGCGGGATTGAATTTATGTCGGTCGGGGCAGCCCGTTATGATATGGCCCGTTTCGGTTTCGAGGTAGCTCGAGCAAGTCCTCGTCAGGCCGATTTTATTATGGTTGCCGGAACTATTGTTCACAAAATGGCTCCAGTACTGAAACGTTTGTATGATCAGATGGCAGAGCCGAAATATGTAATTGCTGTCGGTGGTTGTGCTGTTTCGGGAGGTCCTTTTAAAAATTCATATCATGTTTTAAAAGGGGTTGAAGAGATTCTTCCGGTTGATGTTTATATACCCGGTTGTCCTCCTCGTCCTGAGGCTTTGTTATACGGAATGATGCAGTTGCAACGGAAATTGAAAGTTGAGAAATTCTTCGGAGGAGTGAACCGTCAGGAAAAGAAACCGAAAGATTTTGATGAAGAATAATGATAATAGAATTCGATTCATGGGAAATATACAAGAAAAAATAGGCGCTTTTTTACCTGAGGCGATTTTTGAGGAAGGTCAGTACCTTACTGTTTCGGTTCCCGCCGATAAATTGAATGCTCTATGCCGCTTTTTGCATGATGATAAAGATCTGCAGTTTGATAATTTGGTATCTCTAATCGGAATGGATTGGGGAGAGACACTTGGTGTAGTGTATTACTTGAACTCGACGAAATATAATCATTGGGTAATTTTAAAAGTAGAAACCTCTGATAAAGAGAATCCTCTTTTATATACGGTATCCGATATTTGGAAAAATGCCGAATTAAATGAACGTGAGGTTTATGACTTTTTCGGTATTCGTTTTATAAATCATCCGGATATGCGGCATTTGTTTTTGCGTGAAGACTGGATCGGTTTTCCTTTCCGTAAGGATTATGATGCTAATCCGGAGATTAATCCTATCCCTACGGAAAATGAATCATGCAGTGTTGATACAGTTTCTTTGCGGAAAGATGCAGAAGGTCGGATCATAGAGGAGAAGCGGAAAGTTTTTCATGATAATGATTATATAGTGAATATCGGTCCTCAGCATCCTGCGACACATGGTGTATTGCGTTTTCAAACGGCATTGGACGGTGAGACAATTAAAAAAATTGATGTTCATTGTGGATATATTCATCGAGGAATTGAGAAGATGTGGGAAAGTATGACTTATCCGCAAACTCTTCATTTGACAGATCGTCTTGATTATCTCTCGGCTCATAACAATCGTCATGCTCTTTGTATGTGTATCGAGGAGGCTATGCAGTTAGAAGTCCCTCAGCGTGCAATATATATTCGTACAATGATGGATGAACTGATGCGTTTATCTTCTCACTTGTTGTTCTTTGCAACTATGTGCATGGATTTAGGTGCATTGACTGCATTTTTCTATGGGTTTAGAGAACGAGAAAAGATTCTGGATATTTTTGAGGATACATGTGGTGCTCGTATGACGATGAACTATAATGTTATCGGAGGGGTAATAGCAGATATTCATCCTGATTTTCAACGTAAGGTCAAAGAATTTATAAAGGAGATGCCTGCTCGGTTGAAAGAATATCATGAAGTCTTTTCTGGAAATGTGATAGCACAGAACCGTCTGAAAGGAGTAGGTTTCTTGAGTCGGGAAGATGCTATTAATTATGGTGTGACAGGGCCTTCCGGTCGAGGATCGGGATGGGCGTGCGATGTTCGGAAGAGATCACCATACGCTGCTTATGATAAGGTTCAGTTCGATGAAGTTTTATATAATGAAGGAGATTCATACGCTCGTTATATGGTACGTATGAAAGAGATTGAACAGTCCTTATATATATTGGAACAATTGGTAGATAATATTCCGGAAGGTGATTATCTGGCTAAGACAAAACCTATTATTAAAGTTCCGGAAGGTCGTTACTTTAAGGAAGTCGAAGCTGCTCGTGGAGCTTTTGGTATTTACCTTGAAAGTCGTGGTGATAAGTTCCCTTATCGCCTTAAAGTTAATTCTCCGGGATTCAATCTGGTTGGAGCTGTTGATCACATGACTCGCGGGTCTAAAATAGCCGACTTGATTGCTATTGGTGGATCGTTAGATTATGTTGTACCCGATATTGACAGATAAACCGAATTTATAAACTTATATAATTGAAATATATCATGTTCGATTTTTCAGTAGTTACTCATTGGATAGATACACTGTTGCGGCAATGGTTGCCGGAGTGGGGAGCTCTCCTTATTGAATTTGTGCTGGTAGGAGTTGTTTTGCTTTTACTTTACGCGGTTATTGCTCTTGTATTGATTTATGCCGAACGTAAGGTATGTGCATTCTTCCAATGTCGTTTAGGTCCGAATCGGGTAGGGCCTTATGGAATATTCCAGAGTGTAGCCGATATGCTCAAGATTCTTATCAAGGAGTTGATAGAAATTAAACATATAGATAGATTTTTATTCAATCTTGCACCGTTTTTAGTAATTCTTTCTTCTATGCTGGCCTTTGGCTGTATGCCATTCGGCAAAGGATTGATAGCTATTGATTTTAATATTGGTGTATTCTTTATTATGGCAGTCTCTTCGATCGGTGTGTTGGGTATTTTATTGGCCGGCTGGTCTAGTAATAATAAATTTACGCTGATCGGAGCTATGCGAAGCGGAGCTCAGATGATTAGTTATGAGTTGTCTATCGGTCTTTCAATGTTGACTGTCGTTGTGTTTGCCGGCACTATGCAGACATCGGGTATTATTGAAGCTCAAAATAGGGGGTGGTTTTTATTTACAGGACATATTCCCATGTTGGTGGCTTTTATTATTTATCTAATTGCTGGAACGGCTGAAACAAATCGTGGACCGTTTGACTTGCCTGAAGCAGAATCGGAGTTGACGGCAGGTTACCATACCGAATATTCAGGTATTCATTTCGGTTTTTATTATTTGGCCGAATATCTGAATATGTTTATTGTTTCCGGTATTGCCAGTTTATTGTTTTTAGGCGGTTGGATGCCTTTCCATATTGGCGGTTGGGATGCTTTTAACCAGGTTATGGATTATATTCCTTCTGTGATATGGTTCTTTGGAAAAACAGCGGTAGTGATGTTTATTATTATGTGGTTTAAATGGACATTCCCCCGTTTGCGTATTGATCAGTTGCTTCATCTGGAGTGGAAATACCTGGTTCCGATAGGGCTGATTAATCTGTTGGTTATGACTTTAGTTGTCGTATTCGGCTTACATTTTTGATTAAATAACGGTTTGTCGCTATATATAAACAGTTAAAAAGATGAATTATGAGAGATAAATTTGGATATATAACACAGGTTATCGGTCCGGTTGTCGATGTTGCGTTCGAAGGGGAGGATAATGAATTGCCTCCTATTTATTCTGCTTTGAAAATCGAACGTGAAGACTCTACCGATCTTATTGTGGAAGTAGAACAGCATATCGGGGAAAATACCGTTCGCTGCGTAGCTATGGACACTACCGACGGATTAAGACGCGGCATGAAAGTAATTGACTTGCAACGTCCGTTGGCTATGCCTACAGGCTCTCAGATCAAAGGTCGTCTGATGAATGTTATTGGAGAAACGATTGATCATCTTCCGAATCTTGATTATAAAGACGTACAACCAATTCATCGTCCGGCTCCCGCTTTTGAGGATTTGTCTATCAATACAGAATTCCTTTATACAGGAATAAAGGTTATTGATTTGCTTGAACCTTATTCGAAAGGAGGTAAAATCGGATTGTTCGGTGGTGCAGGTGTCGGAAAAACTGTGTTGATCATGGAAATGATCAATAATATAGCAAAGGGTCATAATGGATTTTCTGTTTTTGCCGGTGTCGGAGAACGTACTCGTGAAGGAAACGATTTACTTCGTGAAATGATCGAATCGGGAGTTATTAATTATGGCGACGAATTCAAGACAGAGATGGAAAAAGGAAACTGGGATTTGTCTAAAGTCGATATGGAGAAATTGAATAGTTCTCAGGCTTCTTTGGTCTTTGGACAGATGAATGAACCTCCCGGAGCTCGTTTACGTGTCGCTTTGTCTGGATTGACCGTTGCAGAACAGTTTCGCGATTCGAATGAAGGAGGAAAAGAAATACTTTTCTTCATTGATAATATATTCCGTTTTACACAAGCCGGCTCAGAAGTTTCTGCATTATTGGGACGTATGCCTTCTGCTGTGGGTTATCAGCCGACATTAGCTTCTGAGATGGGTGCTTTGCAAGAACGTATTACTTCGACGAAGACCGGTTCTATAACTTCTGTACAGGCTATATACGTGCCGGCAGATGATTTGACAGACCCTGCTCCGGCGACGACATTCAGCTTCTTGGATGCTACTACGGTGTTAAGTCGTAAGATTACCGAGTTGGGAATTTATCCGGCTGTAGATCCTTTGGAATCTACTTCTCGTATTCTTGATCCGCTGATTATCGGTGAAGATCATTATAATACGGCTCAGGCAGTGAAACAGTTATTGCAACATTATAATGAGTTGCAAGATATTATTGCCATCATGGGTGTGGATGAATTGTCGGATGACGATAAGCTGGTAGTAAATCGTGCTCGTCGTGCGCAGAGATTTTTGTCCCAGCCTTTCCATGTTGCTGAGCAATTTACCGGTATTCCCGGAGTGATGGTTCCTTTAGAGGAGACTATACGTGGATTCAAGATGATTTTGAATGGGGAAATGGATAAGTACCCTGAACAGGCTTTCATGAACGTCGGTACGATTGATGAAGCTATCGCTAAGGGTGAAAAGATGATGAAAGAGGCTAAGGAAAATAAATAAGTGATACTATGAATCTCGAGATTATTTCTTCAGAAGGAATCGTATTTCGAGGAGAGGTGACCAAGGTTACTTTTCCCGGAGAACTAGGATCGTTTACTGTATTGGAGGATCATGCTTCTTTACTCTCGACATTAGTGTCGGGGGTAATTGAATACGAGACTGGTGGAGAATTGAAGACAGTCGATATAGATGGTGGATTTGTAGATGTAAATAATAACCGGATCGCCGTTTGCCTTCGTTAAAGGGAAACAGAGTCTGGCAGGTCTATTGCAAAAGAGAAAAAGAAATGAAGCATACTTTAATATATTGGATGGGATTACTGCTCTTCTTGTTTATGCCTTTCGTGGCATCTGCATCGGAAGAGGAAGAACCGTTCAATGCCAAAGAAACGATCTTTGAGCATTTGCTTGATAATTACGGATGGGAAATCCCTTTCTCTCATAGTCGCATGGCATTGCCGGTGATTGTTCGTGATTATAAGGGTGATTGGTCGATTTTCAACTCTAAACGGTTGGAAGAAGGGAATATTTATAATGGATATTTTATAGCTCAAGACGGAGATTATAAGGGTAAAATCGTAGGACTTGATGCTTCGGGAAAAGAATATCGACCTTTTGATATATCCATTACGAAAAATGTAATGGCGCTTTTTATAACTGCTTTGGTGATGTTTTTATTGTTTTTCCCGTTAGCTCGGTGGTATAAGAAACATCCTTACAAAGCTCCGCGTCGTTGGTTAGGATCGTTAGAATTTGTTGTAGATATGATTTATAAAGATATGATAAAGCCGATTTTAGGGCCGGATGCAAGGCGTTTTGCTCCTTATCTGCTTACTCTCTTTTTCTTTATACTTTGTATCAATATTTTGGGTATGATCGTTATATTCCCGGGAGGTGCAAACTTGTCTGGAAATATTTCAATTACTCTTGTATTGGCGGTTTGTACGTTTTTGGCAGTGAATCTTTTCGGTACAAAACATTATTGGAAAGATCTGTTTTGGCCGGAGGTGCCGATGTGGATGAAATGTCCGGTTCCTTTGATGCCCGTTATCGAGATATTCGGGGTATTTACAAAACCGGTTGCATTGATGATTCGTCTGTTTGCTAATATGCTGGGAGGACATCTTATCGTATTGGTGTTGATTTCTCTTATTTTTATATTCGGAACTATGGGAACTGCAGTTTTGGGAGGAACGACGGTTTTATCAGTTGCTTTTTCCCTTTTCATGAATCTGTTGCATTTCCTTATTTGTTTTATTCAAGCTTATGTTTTCACCATGTTATCTACCATATTTATCAGTTTGGCACGTGTACGAGGTGAAGAAAAACAATAATTACGAAAAAGAATTAATGTATAACTTTAAAATTAAAACGTTATGTTAGGAATGATTTTATTACAAGCAGCTGCCGGTGCAGGTTTAGCAAAAATCGGAGCATGTATAGGTGCTGGTATTGCAGCAATCGGTGCAGGTTTGGGTATTGGTAAGATCGGATCTTCTGCCATGGAGTCTATTGCCCGTCAACCGGAATCATCTAACGATATTCGTGCGAACATGATCGTGATTGCCGCTTTGGTCGAAGGTGTGGCTTTGTTTGCTATTATTGTTTGTTTGTTAGCGATATTTTTATAATAAGCTATGGAACTGTTTAAGCCCGAATTCGGGCTGGTGTTCTGGATGTTTTTTGTATTTGTGGTTCTTTTTGCCATACTTGCAAAATACGCGTGGCCTTATATTATTCGGAGTATTGATGACCGAGCCGATCTCATAGACAAAGGAGTCGAATATGCTCAAGATGCAAAAGCTCAGTTAGAAAAGGCTACGGAGAACGCACAGTCCTTATTGGCAGAAGCTCAACGTCAGCAAATGGATATTATACGAGAAGCGACGCAGATGAAGTCTCAGATTATTGAAGAGGCTAAAAAAGCGGCTTCCGTAGAGGCCAAGAAAGTGATGGATGCTGCTGCCTTGTCGATCGAGCAAGCTCGTAAAGAGTCAGAACAACAGTTCCGTACCGAAGTCAGTGCATTTGCTTTACAAATTGCTGAAAAATTGATGCGGAAAGAGTTGTCGAATGATAAGACTCAGATTGAGATGATCGACAAACTACTGAATGATATTGAGAACAAAAACTAAAAGAACATGGACGAGGGGCTGATTTCACGTAGGTATGCTAAAGCCTTGCTTAAATTTGCACAGGATCGCGGAACTACGGACCAGATATATGAGGAGGTAAAGAAGTTTGAAGAGAACTTTGTCTCGCATCCTGAGTTGCAGAAAGCGTTGTTGAATCCGGTGCTTTCCGCAAAGGATAAAGAGAGTCTCCTTGCTGCTGCCGTCGGTGTGGCTCCGGGAGAAGACTACCTTCGTTTTGTTCGTTTAGTAATCCATAACCGGCGTGAAGCATATATTCGGCCGATTTGCCTGATGTATCAGGAACTTTATCGGGAGTTGAAACAGATAGCTCAGGTTCGTATTATTACGGCAATGGAGTTGAATAAAGAGGCGATCGATAAAATCAAAACGCTGATTCTGCAGAAAGCAGGACATGAGGTCGAATTTATTCATGAAATAGATCCTTCTATTATCGGGGGATTTATCGTGAGGGTCGATTCTATGCAATTAGATGCTTCCGTAAATAAGGAACTTAAATTATTGCGTTTAAAATTACTAAACAGCAAAAAGCAATTATGATAAAACCAAACGAGATATCCGATATTTTGAAACAACAACTTGAAGAAGTCGATACTAAAATCGATTTTGAAGAGGTTGGTACTGTACTTGAAGTGGGTGATGGTGTTGCCCATGTGTTCGGGTTGGATAATGTTCGTTCCAGCGAGTTGATCGAGTTTGAAAACGGTGTACGCGGAGTGGCGATGAACCTTGAAGAAAGCAATGTAGGGGTGATCCTTATGGGTGCTGCAGATAAGGTAAAAGAGAACATGACGGTGCGTCGTACGGGCGAGATCGCTTCTATACCTGTAGGAGAAGGTTTGTTGGGACGTGTAATTAATACGTTGGGTGAGCCGATTGATGGAGCCGGTCCCATTGAAGGAGAAACAGTTTTGTTACCTCTTGACCGTAAAGCTCCGGGTGTAATTTTCCGTCAGCCGGTGAATCAACCGTTGCAGACGGGAATAAAAGCTGTCGATTCTATGGTGCCTATCGGACGTGGTCAACGAGAGCTGATTATCGGTGACCGCCAAACCGGAAAGACTTCGATCGCAGTAGATACTATTTTGAATCAACGGGATAATTTCCTTGCTGGTGATCCGGTATATTGTATTTATGTAGCTATCGGGCAAAAAGCATCTTCTGTTGCGACATTGGTAAATACGTTGCGGGAACATGGGGCGTTGGAATATACGATTGTGCTTGCAGCCAATGCATCCGATTCGGCTTCGATGAGGTATTATGCACCGTTTGCAGGCGCGGCTATCGGAGAGTTTTTTAGGGATAGTGGTCGCCACGCCTTAGTTGTTTATGACGATTTGTCGAAACAGGCAGTTGCTTATCGTGAAATATCTTTGATCTTGCGTCGTCCTTCGGGTCGTGAGGCTTATCCGGGTGATATATTTTATTTGCATTCTCGTTTATTGGAACGTGCAGCGAAGATTATCGCGAATGATGAGGTGGCAGAAACAATGAATGATTTACCTGCAGTTCTTAAGCCGATGGTAAAAGGAGGTGGTTCTTTGACTGCTTTACCTATTATCGAGACTCAAGCCGGAGATGTTTCTGCTTATATTCCTACGAATGTAATTTCTATTACCGATGGACAGATATTCCTTGAAACAGGATTATTTAACCAAGGAATGAGACCTGCTATCAATGTAGGTATTTCTGTATCTCGTGTGGGTGGAAATGCCCAAGTGAAAGCGATGAAGAAAGTGGCTGGAACGTTGAAAATCGACCAAGCTCAATATCGGGAGTTGGAATCGTTCTCTAAATTCGGGGGAGATCTTGATCCTGTTACAGAAATGGTGATCGACAAAGGTCGTAAAAATAGTATGATCCTTGTTCAGCCTCAATATTCGCCGATGCGAGTAGAAGATGAAATTGCCGTAATTTATTGCGGAACGAAAGGATTACTCCGGAATGTTCCTTTGGATAAAGTTGCGGAATTTGAGAAAGTATTTTTACAGATATTGAAAACGAAATATAAGACAGAAGTTCTGGACGAACTTCGTGCAGGTAAGTTGACTGAAGAAATGGAAAAAATTCTTCAGGATGTTGCTGCTGATGTCGCAAACCGATTTAAGGCTTAGAAGTTATGTCAACGATGCGCGAATTGAAGGGAAGAATCGGGTCTGTCCAGTCTTCCCAAAAGATTACCAGTGCTATGAAGATGATTTCTTCGGCAAAGTTGCGGAAAGCAGAAATTGCTTTGAAGCATGTCGTGCCGTTTAGAGATCAGATACAGAGTACGATTAATAATTTGCTGGGGGCCGATAGTGACTATCAATCGCCGTTGACCGAACAACGTCCCGTTCAGCGGGTCGCTTTTGTCATTTTCGGTTCTGATGAAGGGCTTTGCGGGGCATTTAATGTGCAGCTTTACAAATCTCTTATCGATTCTATAGATATATTACGTGAATCGTCAGATTCCACGATAGAGGTAACGGTATATCCGATCGGGAAAAAAGTCAAGTCTTTAGTTGCAAAAACTCCGGGAATACAGGTACGTCCGGTAGAGTATCTTTCTTCTAAGAGTACTCCTGATACCTTAAAACGGTTTTCCGATGAATTGACGGAGGCTTTTCTTGCCCACGAGTTTGATCGGATAGAAGTTGTATATGCATATTATAAAAGTGTTGCTTCTCAGGTGATGAAAACACGTCTTCTTTTACCGATAAGTACAGAAGAGTTTTTGTCTGATGCTAAAGCGCATAGGAATACGCCTTATATTTATGAACCTGACCGTTCTACGATATTTGAGCTTGTACTTCCGCTTTTTGTGCGTTCGACTTTGCAAGAGGCTTGTTATCAGAGTCGGACTTCGGAACAGGGGGCTCGTATTATGGCAATGCAAATGGCGAGTGATAATGCCAAGAATCTGTTAGAGGATTTACAACTTGAGTATAATAAATTGCGTCAGCAGGGAATCACAACCGAATTGCTCGATATTTTGGGTGGAACAGTCAAAGACACAGAATAAGTAACACACAAATAAAAGAAAAATAAGATTCAAAAATATAGTTGCGAAAACGTAGAAATGGAAAGTTTTAAAAATTACATCACTTCTTTCTGGAAAGGCTTGTGGAGCTTATTGGTCGGGATGAAAGTAACGGGAAAGGAATTTGTAACCCCGAAAGTGACCGAACAATATCCTGAGAACAGAAAGACTTTAAAGATCGCTGATCGTTTCAGGGGAACATTGACATTGATTGAGGATGAGAACGGGCATAACAAATGTATTGCCTGCGGTATCTGTCAAATGAATTGTCCGAATGGAACTATCAAGGTCCTTTCTTCTAAGATTACAACGGAAGACGGAAAAACGAAACGAGTGTTAGATAAATATATGTATGATTTGGGTAGTTGTACTTTCTGCCAATTATGTGTAATAACTTGTCCTCACGATGCATTGGAGTTTGTTCCGGATTTTGAACATGCTGTCTTTACCCGTGAAAAATTGGTAAAACAACTTAATCATACTACAGAAGCAACTGTAGAAAACAAATAATTTATTATGGAACAAATAGCGAATCAGGTTATCTTTTATTTGCTTGCGGCGGTTATTGTCATATTTTCTGTTCTTACGGTGACTACCCGTCGTATTTTACGGGCAGCGACATATCTTCTTTTTGTGTTGTTTGCTACTGCCGGTCTCTATTTTCAGCTCGATTATCATTTCCTCGGTGCAGTGCAAATTGCTATTTATGCAGGAGGAATCGTCGTGTTGTTTGTCTTCTCTATTTTATTGACCAGCGGTTTGGGAGAAAAAGCTGAGAAATTGACCAGCAAGAAAAAATTTTGGGGAATTTTGGCATCTGTCGTCGGAGCAGTGGTTTGCGGTTATGCATTGCTTACGCAGGTTTTTGTACCGTCTAATTTTCAGAGTTTTTCGGAATTAGATATGAAAACAGTCGGACATGCTCTTATGGGGATGGAAAAGTACCAGTATATATTACCTTTTGAGGTAATCAGTGTTTTATTATTAGCTTGTATAATCGGCGGCATTATGATTGCCCGAAAAAGATAAAATGTATGGAAATCCCTATGATTGGTTATCTGATGGTGAGTACCGTCATGTTTTTTGCCGGAGTTTACGGTTTTATTACCCGTAGAAATATGCTGGCAATACTCATTTCGCTGGAGCTGATGCTCAACTCGGTAGATATAAATTTTGTGGTGTTTAACCGATATCTTTTCCCTCAGCAGTTAGAAGGATTTTTCTTCACCCTTTTTGCTGTGGGAATTGCTGCTGCTGAGACTGCAATAGCAATTGCGATTATTATAAATATTTACCGTAATATTCGGAATATTCAGGTGGGTAATCTGGATAAGATGAAATATTGATCATTGCTTTAAACAACGAATTATGGAATATTCATTGATTATACTTTTGTTACCGCTCTTTATGTTCCTGTTATTAGGGCTTTGCGGGCATAAGATGTCGCACCGTACTGCCGGTTTGTTAGGAACTACCGGATTATTTATCGTGACAGTATTGGCTTATACGGTCGCTTTTCAGTATTTTACTTTACCACGTGTAAACGGAGTGTATCAAACATTGATACCTTTTAATATCGAGTGGTTGCACTTTACTGAACATTTGCATATCAGTTTGGGAATATTGCTTGATCCTATTTCTGTAATGATGTTGGTCGTAATAACCACAGTATCCCTTATGGTACATTTATACAGTATCGGCTATATGCATGGAGAAGTCGGCTTTCAACGTTATTTTGCGTTCTTGTCGCTGTTCAGCTTTTCGATGTTAGGTCTGGTTGTGGCGACCAATATTTTTCAAATGTATATTTTCTGGGAGTTGGTGGGTGCTTCTTCTTACTTGCTGATCGGATTCTATTATACAAAAGCGTCTGCGGTTTCTGCATCTAAGAAAGCATTTATCGTAACTCGATTTGCGGATCTCGGATTCTTAGTTGGTATTTTGATTCTTTCATTCTATACCGAAACATTCGATTTTAAAACTTTGACCGATGGCAGTGTCTCTATTCTTTCTTCTACAGGAGGTAAAACATTCCTCGGTTTCTCGATAGCATCTTGGGCAATGGCTCTTATCTTCATGGGTGGTGCCGGAAAATCAGCAATGTTTCCTTTGCATATATGGTTACCCGATGCAATGGAAGGTCCGACTCCGGTTTCTGCATTGATCCATGCCGCAACGATGGTTGTTGCCGGAGTTTATCTGGTAGCTCGGTTATTTCCGGTTTATTGCATGACACCAGAAGTTCTCGACTTGATAACCTATATCGGGGCATTTACAGCATTGTATGCTGCTGTGGTGGCTTGCGTGCAGACCGACATAAAACGAGTTTTGGCATTTTCTACCATTTCTCAGATCGCATTTATGATGGTTTCTTTAGGTGTTGCCAGTGAAGCCGCCGGTTTAGGTTATATGGCGTCGATGTTCCATTTGTTTACTCATGCCATGTTTAAGGCTTTACTTTTCTTGGGAGCAGGGGCTATTATACATGCCGTTCACTCGAATGAAATGTCTCAGATGGGCGGACTTCGTAAGTATATGCCGATAACTCATATAACTTTCTTAATCGCATGTTTGGCTATTGCCGGAATTCCTCCCTTCTCTGGATTCTTCAGTAAAGACGAGATTTTGGCGGCTGTGTTCGAAAAGAGTGCTTTCTGGGGAATTTGGATGACTGTAGTCGCCGGTCTTACCGCATTCTATATGTTCCGTTTATATTATAACATTTTCTGGGGAAAAGAAGCTGAACATGAGCACACACCTCATGAAGCTCCGAAAGTTATGTCTATACCTTTGATATTTTTAGCACTGGTGACATGTGTCGCAGGATTTATTCCTTTCGGAGAGTTTGTGACAAGTGACGGTCTGCCGTACCATATTCATATCGAAATGTCGGTTGCCGTGACCAGTGTCATTATCGCTATCGTCGGGATAGCATTGGCAACTTGGTTGTATAAGAATCCGAATGATAAACCTGCCCGTATGGCAGCTTCGATGAGCGGTTTATATAAATGGGCATATCATCGTTTCTATATTGATGAGGTTTACCAGTTTATTACCCATAAGATTATTTTCAATGGTATTTGTTCTCCGATTGCATGGTTCGATCGTCATGTTATTGATGGAAGTATGAATATGTTGGCATGGATAACCCAGACAACATCCTATCATATTCGCGGGTTGCAGTCGGGACGTTTGCAATCTTATGCGTTAGTATTTATTTTAGGTGCTATGATCATTGCCATTATAGCGGTTATATGCTTGTAGAGAATGGTTGAAAGATATTTATAAAAAGAATTACTATGAATTTTTTATCTTTATTTGTGCTTATTCCTCTTTTGATGATGGTCGGATTGGCCTTGTCGAAAGAGATGAAACAGATACGATTGGTAGCCGTAGCCGGTTCAGCCATTCAATTATTATTAGCGATAGGTTTGGTTGTGCTCTATTTGAGTGAACGTTCTGCCGGGAATACAGCAGAGATGTTGTTTCTTGCCGATACCGTTTGGTATGCTCCTCTGAATATCCATTATGCTGTGGGTGTCGATGGCGTTTCGGTGGCGATGATTTTGCTTTCTGCAATTATCGTTTTTGCCGGTGTTTTTGCCTCTTGGAAGATGGATCCTCTACCAAAAGAATTTTTCCTTTGGCTCATACTGTTATCGATCGGAGTATTCGGGTTCTTCATTTCCATTAACCTGTTTACGATGTTCATGTTCTATGAGATCGCTTTGATTCCGATGTATTTATTAATCGGAGTTTGGGGAAGCGGTAATAAGAATTATGCGGCGATGAAGTTGACCTTGATGCTGATGGGAGGATCTGCATTATTGCTTGTTGGCATATTGGGTATTTATTTCCATTCTTCAGCCGATGGACATTTGACTATGAATATATTGGAAATTGCAAGAAATAATGCGATTCCGATGAGTGCTCAGTATCTCTTTTTCCCGTTGACATTTGTTGGTTTCGGAGTATTAGGAGCGATGTTCCCGTTTCATACATGGTCTCCCGATGGTCATGCTTCTGCTCCGACAGCGGTTTCTATGCTGCATGCCGGTGTGTTGATGAAACTTGGGGGATACGGATGTTTCAGAGTAGCGATGTATTTGATGCCGCAAGCTACACAAGAACTTTCTTGGATATTTTTGATTTTGACCGGTATCAGTGTCGTTTACGGAGCATTTAGCGCATGCGTACAAAAAGACTTGAAATATATCAATGCATATTCTTCTGTGAGCCATTGTGGTTTGGTATTGTTTGCGTTGTTGATGTGGAATACTACGGCTATGACAGGTGCTATATTGCAGATGTTGTCTCATGGTTTGATGACAGCACTTTTCTTTGCATTGATCGGTATGATTTACGGTCGTACGCATACCCGTGATATTCGGGAGATGGGCGGGCTTATGAAAATTATGCCATTCCTTTCGACTTGCTATGTAATTGCCGGTTTTGCATCTTTAGGACTTCCAGGATTAAGCGGTTTTGTTGCAGAAATGACAGTATTTGTCGGAGCTTTCCAGTGGACGGATACTTTCCATAGAGCCTTTACTATCGTAGCTTGTACTTCAATTGTAATTACAGCTGTATATATTCTTCGGGTAGTAGGAAAACTGCTTTATGGTAAAGTCGAGAATGAACATCATTTGTCTCTTACCGATGCAACTTGGTTCGAACGGCTTTCGGCAATATCTTTGATCGTTTCGGTTGCTGCTCTGGGTATCGCTCCTTCTTGGGTATCTAATATGATCAGCAACAGTATGGAAGTAATTAGTCAACGCATTTTACAATATATCTAATAGAAAGAGTATGGATTATTCAAATTTTTTAGGAATGCGGGATGAGCTATCGTTATTGGTAGTTATCGTACTCCTGTTTTTATATGATACATTCGGGTCGGCTAAAAGCTTGAAATGCTTTTCAGCGACAGCCTGTGTTTTATTATTGGCTCATACGATATTTACGATTGTTCCGGGAGAACAAGTTTCTCTTTTCGGAGGCATGTATCAGTCAGGACCGGCTACATCGGTAATTAAGACCATACTCAATATCGGAACATTGCTCGTTCTGATACAAGCTTCATCTTGGATAAAAAATGAAGATGTGGTAATTCGTCGCGGAGAATATTACGTATTGACGCTTATTACGCTTTTGGGTATGTATTTAATGACTTCTTCGGGAAACTTTTTATTGTTTTTCCTCGGTCTCGAAACGGCATCTTTGCCTATTACCGCTTTGATTGCAATGGAAAAATACAAACACGATTCTCATGAAGCAGCAGCTAAATATGTATTTATTGCCGTATTTTCATCTGCACTGATGTTATTAGGCATTTCTTATTTGTATGGAATAGGAGGAACGCTTTATTTTAACGATTTGAGTTATATGCTTAGCATGTCGCCTTTGCTTATTGTGGGACTGGTTCTTTTTATTGCCGGATTGGGCTTCAAGTTGTCCTTAGTTCCTTTCCATTTATGGACGGCAGATGTTTATCAGGGAGCGCCGACTTCGGTGACGGCTTATTTGTCTGTTATATCTAAAGGAGCTGCGGCTTTTACCTTTATGATGATATTGTATAAAGTATTTGGCTCTGTCGAATGTATTTGGCAAGGTATTTTATACGCGTTGATTATCCTTACGATTACAATCGGTAACTTATTTGCGATTCGTCAGCAAAATCTGAAAAGATTTCTCGCTTTCTCTTCTATTTCGCAAGCCGGTTATATAATGCTGGGAGTTATATCGAATACAGGTTTAGGTTTAACATCGTTGAGTTATTATGTATTGGTCTATATCTTCTCTAATCTTGCTGCTTTCGGAGTGATATCGGTTATTGAAAATCGGACAGGAAAAGTGAATATGGATGATTATAATGGTCTTTATAAGACTAATCCTAAACTAAGTATCGCGATGATGCTGGCGATGTTCTCATTAGCCGGAATTCCTCCTTTTGCCGGTTTTTTCAGCAAGTTCTTTATCTTTTATGCAGCAGCCGAACAGGGATTTTATATTCTTGTATTGATTGCACTTATTAATACGGTTATTTCATTGTACTATTATTTGTTAGTAGTCAAAGCGATGTTTATCAAGCAAGATGAATGTGTAGTTGAAAATTTCCGTTCCGATAATGCCTCTCGTCTGAGCATATCACTTTGCGTATTGGGTATTGTAGCAATCGGTTTAATCAGCGGAATATATGATCAGATATTTGAATATAGTCATGGACTGTTGTTTGGCTTTTGACGTTAAGAACAGTACTTTGTAAAAATAAACGCTTCCGGTAAATCTCTTATCGGAAGCGTTCTTTTTATGCAGAAAGGATTTTGAGGCATAGACGCCTCTATGCGGAGGTTATCATTGACCTCCTATAATGTTGATTATATGGCCTTTTGTAGGAAAAATAAGCGAGATCCGGTATCTTGACAAGTGAAAGATATATGGGGGATGTATGTTATATCTTTTACATTGTATTTGATATTCCCGGATGACGCTTCCTGTATTAACCATAGAACATTTCAAAAATAATAAAATGTACAATGAAATATCGGTAATATGTTCATATTGTTTTATTAATAGATTTTATAGTGATAAATTATTGTTAAATAAGACTTTGTATATTCTTTTTGATATATAGATGGCTTTTGGAGTTTTATATTGTAATTATTTTATTTTTCACTACGAATTTTTTTATAGACCGTTTAAAAATTTCCAGTAAAAAAATATTATCAGGTCATTTTTTCCGGTTTGTTTTCTTGTTTTCACTCGTCAAATAGCCTGCTATCATCCTTATAAAAATAACAAAACATACTCAAAAGAAACTCTCAAATCTGACAGAACAAAATTTAGACAAGCTTTTTAGATAGGGTATTCTGTTTTTTGTATCGGTAAAATAATAGATTTATTATTTTCGAAGAATATAACTTACTTGAAGATCACTTATTTTCAGGTCTGTATTCATATCGAATATTATTCGTCCGAAAGATATATATAAAGAATCAGTTTCGTAATTTGTAAGTGTATTTTCATGCTGTAAGAATCTCTTTTTTGTGGAATTTTTTGTAAGTCCTGATTTTTGAAGTAATGATGTTTGTAATTCATCAAAACTAATGTTTAGTAAAATACTATTTCTGTCTTTGATTAATAGTTTTTTCCCGGAAGTATCGACACTGATATCTTCACAACTGTCACTTCGATTTATCGGGTACAGAGATCGATACATACTGATATCTATTTTTTTTGTTTTTCCATCGAATGAGGGTAATGAAACGAAATCATAGGCAGAGTCCTTATATCTTTCTTGTGGTTCAGGAAGTAAATTCGTACCGTATTTTTTCTGTACGAAATCTTTTCCTTTTTCGTGTTTTATGTATAAAAAAGCTTCGTATAGTTGTGTGTATTGCGGGTCGTACAGCAGACTGTCGCTATTTGTTTCCGATATATTTTTTAATTTTCCATTTTCTCTTAAAAGACCTAAATTCCGAGATAAAACACTTACTCTTTTCTGTTGGGATTCTATACCGATGTTTTTAGCTGTTATTCCCGGAATATAAGTGAAACTTGCGAGTAGTATGATAGACAGAGCTGTAACGTATAAGTACCGGCCGGTTTTGCTTGATAAGAATAAAAGTAGTGTTATCGACATAATAGATCCACAGATAACCAGATAAACTCGTGCTGTCGTAAATCCGTATTGTTGAACCCGACATAGTACCCCTATCCAAAACATGAGCTGGGCTGGGATAGAGATCAGACTGTAATGTCTGTAATACCAGTTGTATATTTGTTTGTGTAAAAATGGTTGCAGGGCCTTTGCCAATACCGTAATTAGCGTAAAAGCGAATACCATATACGCAATTCCGCCTTTAGGTAAGCTCCACGAAAAGAAAATAGTCGTAAAATATATGTATAGTATGATCGTGTATATGAGTATCGCAGGAGATAGTATATAGTTTGTAAGTATTTCCAGAGCAGATTTTTTTTCTTCAGTCGATAAGGTTTCTTGTTGGTTATTGAATGTTAAAAATAGGCATGGCATTCCTATAATGAAACATATCATAGATAAATAGACAGAAACATTATACTCGCTTTGGGGAAATATATTGAAGATGTAAGTGACGGAGTAATAAATGCCGATTAATAAGAAGTATGCGCATCCGCTTAGGAGAGCCGCTTGAAGCAGATGGGAGAAATAGCGGGTTGCTTGAAAGGTAAAAGACTCATTGTCGGAAATCCAGTTTCGGATGAGGAGCATGAGCCCTGCGATGATAAGCGCCACAAAATATTCTATGGAAAAGATCCACTCAGAAACATCTATACAGAAAAAGGGAAATATCAATAAAGGTGAGATATAGTATAAAATTCTCCATGCTCCTTGTGAAAACCATTTATTTAAAAGATAAGAAAGAACAAAGAAAAGAGGGAAAACAAAAGGATACAATTTGTTTGTCGTAATTATATTCTCCCGAATGAGAGATGCTGATATAAAACAGAGAATCGAGATTGTTATCTCTGCAGTATTGTTTTTTACAGTGCCGGATATCTGTTGGAAAAATGGTTTGATACGTTTTTTCATAATCGCTTGTTTATAATCTTGTTTACAAAGATATAGAATATATAAAATCTTTTATCCCTATTCGTTATGAAATATCTGTTGTTGTGCGTTTCTGATTCTGAAAAAGATAAAAGAGTAAGAGCCTGTTTCGATTTTGTGCGGGTCAGGTTGAGAGTCTTTTTTCGAGGATGTAGGTTCTTTGACGAACGAAAATGAGAAAACAGATCGAAAAAAAATGTCAAAAATGTACCTAAAAGAATTTTTATTGGAAGATTTAAACAGGCTCTAAGTTTATGGCTCGAATATAAACCGTTTTAACTCTATTTATTTATACCTTCCGTTTTGTTTAACATTTGAAGTCTCCTTTTTGTAGTATATTTGTCTCAAACAATAAAAGAGAAATTTATGATTTATCTTATTTTCATTGTTTTTGCTCTGATTAGTTTTTGGGTGCAAAAAACATTGCAAAACAAATTTGAAAATTATGCTAAAGTTCCTATCCCGAATGGCCTTACAGGGAAAGATATAGCCGAAAAAATGTTACATGATAACGGCATTTATAATGTTACCGTTACCTCTGTTGACGGGAAATTGACAGATCACTATAATCCGGAGAATCATACGGTAAATTTAAGCCATGATGTTTATTATGGTAATAGTGTTGCTGCTGCGGCAGTCGCAGCTCATGAGTGCGGACATGCCGTGCAACATGCTACTGCTTATGCATTTCTGAATATGAGGTCCAAATTAGTTCCTATTGTGAGTTTTGCATCGCATTGGGTACAATGGGTGCTGTTAGCAGGTATTATATTGTTGCAGAGTTTTCCGCAGCTTATGCTTTTCGGAATTATCTTGTTTGCATTGACTACGTTATTCAGTTTTGTGACGCTTCCGGTAGAAATAAATGCGAGTGCAAGAGCTTTAGCTTGGCTTGACAGAGCTGGAGTAACAAATGTAAATACGCATGATAAAGCCAAAGATGCCCTTACATGGGCGGCATATACGTATGTAGTGGCAGCTCTTAGTTCATTGGCTACATTGGTATATTATATTCTCTTGTTTTTGGGATCACGAAATGACGACTGACTTTAGCTTTTTATATATTTTCTTTGAATAGATAAAAGGTATTGCTTTTTGAAGAACGGGCAATACCTTTTTATTTTTTTGTCGTAAAATTCAGACAGACTCTAAGTAAACAAATATAAAAACCGGAATAGAAAGAACTAATTCCGGCTTCCTTATTTTTTGTAAGTCCTTTATTTAATCCTCATCATCTGTGGCAAGAATGGCTTTAAGTTTTTCCCGGTCGAGGATAGTAATCTCCCGAGTCGAGTAATCGATAATGCCGTCTTCTTTCAGTTCGTTTAGAGCATTCATAAAAACAGAACGTTGTACTCCGAAAAATGTGTACAAATCTTTTTGTTTGCATATTACCCTTACATCTATCGACTTGCGCTGTGTAAAACAGAGTACCCAGAATGCCAAACGTTCCTTTACATTTCCGGAAGAAAGTGCGAGAAATGTTTCGACACTCTTTTGAGAACGCCTCGATATGATATTCAACAGGTTTATAAGGATAATCGATTCATCCTGCATAATGCGGATAAATGTTTGCTTGTCGATTTGCATGATACCTGTCTCTTCTACTGCATATAGGTCGGATGGATAATTCGTATTCCTGCCGAATAGGTGATTGGGAGATAATACGTTCGGAGCGCAAAGAACTTCCGAAACACGAATTTTTCCGCTTTTGTTAACCATTTCTGACCGTACGCATCCGGATATCAAGAATTTCAGGTGTGTACATTCTTCTCCTTTTGATACGATTTGTTCTCCTGATTTATATTTGAGAAAATGAAATTTTGTTTTCTCGATAAGCTCTGAAATTTTTGCTCTGCTGACTCCCTGAAATAACGGAAGTTGCAACAAAACGTCATACATGCTGTCCATCGAATCCATATTTTGTTTATTCAAAAGTATAAATAAAAATCTAACCTTCAATTTGTAAACATAAAATCGATACAATTGTTTAGAAACTATTGATTTATTTTTTTTTTGTTAACTTTGCTCCTGTAAAAACTTAAACCTATGGACAATTTATTGCATTTTGATATTCAGGAGGTGATCAGTGCCTTTGTCGTTTTATTTGCTGTAATTGATATAACGGGGTTAGTACCTATCATTATCGATTTAAAAGAAAAAGGAAATGAGATCAATGCAGGTAAGGCGGCATTTTATTCTTTATTTTCTTTTATTGTTTTTCTTTTTATGGGAAACATGATGTTACAACTTTTCCATGTAGACATATCTTCCTTTGCTATTGCCGGTTCGTTAGTGATTTTCGTAATGGCTATAGAAATGATTTTTGGTGTAGAGATTTTTAAGATGGACGGACCGGCAGGCTCTGCAACAATAGTTCCGATTGTTTTTCCTCTGATTGCCGGGGCGGGATCTTTTACTACTCTGCTCTCTTTGCGGGCGTTGTATAGTTTGCTTGATATAATAATAGCATTGGTTCTTAATATCTTGATAATTTATATTGTAATAAAGCGGGTCAATATTATCGAAAAGCTGTTGGGTAAAGGGGGCGTTTATGTACTTCGAAAATTCTTTGGGATTATTCTATTGGCTATTTCCGTAAGAATGTTTATCGACAATCTCACCAAACTATTATCCACTCTTTTATAAACTCATGACCGTGTCTTTTTCCCATATACGGTTGTTTACTGCATTTGTTCCTGCATTATTAACTTTATTTCTGTTATCGGTTGTTGCGGTAAAAGTTCCATATCTGTTTTTATGTGAAAGGCTTTTTACGGATGGATGTTGGTTGCAGGTAATATTAACTTCGGCTTATGCTTTTTTATTATGTTGGAAAATGCAGGATATTCGTCTGAGAACTCGTTGGAGGAGGTATAGTTGGTTGGTATTTTCTTTTTCCTTTTTTGGGCAACTTTTATTAGGAATTATATTCGATTCGATATTTCTTTTATCCGGAGAGTTGCATTTTCCCATTCCGATGGTGATAATCGGAGGTGCGGTCTATCGTTGGGAATTCGGTTTTATGCCTTTATTGCTTATTTTTACTATTTTATTGTCAGGACCAGCGTGGTGTAGTCATCTTTGTTATTTCGGCGCATTAGATAATATGGCTGCAGGACATTTATCATTATCCCCAAGACCTTATAAATTTCTTCTGCCGGTGCGATATACAATATTGGTATTGACTGTTATTGTGGCTTTTGTCGCCAGATGGGTAGGATTGTCGTATGCGATAGTATCCGGGATAGTCGTTTTATTCGGGATTGCGGGGTTTTTTGTTATGATCCTCTCCTATAAAAGGCATGTTATGGTACATTGTTCGGGTTATTGTCCGGTCGGAGCTTTAGTGTCTTTAGGAAAATATATTTCTCCTTTTCGTTTTAAAATAAATAAGGATGTCTGCACTTTGTGTGGGGCTTGTATCAGCAGATGTCGTTATGGGGCATTATCGAAAGCGCAAATAAAAACCGGCAAACTGGGAATAAATTGTTCTTACTGCGGAGATTGTATTTCTGCGTGCAATCATGGTGCTTTACAGTATGCTTTTCTGAATATGAACGCAGATCATTCTCAAAGAATATGGCTGGTGATAGTGATTACTTTGCAATCTTGCTTTTTAGCTATAGCCCGGATATAGATGTGCACTTAAAAAATAAAGTGTGTTTAAAGATAAAAATAAAAAAAGAGAATGACAACGAAAATTTCTTTTTCTTTTTTGATTTGAAAATTTTTATTGAGAAAGACGCCTTTTTACTAAATAAATCGATTAAATATTTGGCTTTTCTGATAACAATTTTTATATTCGTGAAAACTAATATCAAGTATTAAAGCACAAGATTTGACCGTTAACCGATTTTTTTAATTAGCAATAAATATGAGTTATCTGAAGTTTGACAAAAGTTTGATGATTAACTTGGAACAGTCTCTTCCTAAAGAGATGTTACGTACAAACAAATCGGGAGCTTATCATTGTACGACGATTGTTGATTGTAACACTCGAAAACAGCACGGATTATTGGTAATTCCTATTCCGGAGATGGATAATGACTCTCATGTTCTTCTATCATCATTCGATGAAACCGTGATACAACACGGTGCTCCTTTTAATTTAGGTTTACATAAATATCAGGGAGATTGTTTCAGCCCTAACGGACATAAATATATCCGTGAGTTCGATTGTGAATCAGTTCCCAAAACTGTATATCGGGTGGGGGGTGTAGTTTTAAGTAAGGAGAAAGTCTTCATTTCGCATGAGAACCGAATTTTGATTAAATACACATTGTTAGATGCCCATTCTGAAACGACGTTGCAGTTCCGTCCTTTTCTTGCCTTTAGAAATGCGAATGCTCTTTGTCTTGAAAACGATAGAATAAACCGGCATTATGAGCAGGCTGCAAATGGCGTTAGCTTTTGCCTTTATGAAGGGTATCCGGCATTATATTTACAGTTCAATAAAGAGGTTAGTTTCGTGAGTGATCCGTATTGGAATAAAGGCATTGAATATGTCAAAGATCAGGAACGAGGGTATGACTATAAAGAAGATCTGTATGTTCCCGGATATTTCGAATTACCTATAAAAAAAGGAGAAAGTATTATATTTTCTGCTGGAGTAGGGGAAATAAAACCTCGTTCTTTGAGCATGATGTATAATAAGGAAATGAAGATACGTACTTATCGTAACAGTTTCTTTAATTGCCTGAAAAATTCCGCACAACAATTTTATCTGAAAAAACAGAAAGATAATTATCTGTTGGCGGGTTATCCTTGGTTTGGTGTTCGAGCCAGAGATTTGTTTATTGCTCTTCCCGGATGCACTTTGGCAATAGGGGATATAGAAACGTTCGACTCTATCATGCATACGGCGATGCGAGCGTTAAAAGCCTTTATGGAAAAAGGTAGTCGGAATGAAGTAATTCAGGGGATAGATTATCCCGATATTCTTTTGTGGGCAATATGGTCATTACAACAATATGCCAAGGAAACTTCTATTGAACATTGTACAGTAAAATACGGATCTTTAATTACTGAAATTGTCGATTATATAATCAAAGGCAAGCATCCGAATCTTTTTTTGCATGAAAGCGGATTATTATACAGTAATGGACATGATGTTCCTGTTTCGTGGATGGATGCGGTAGCTTATGGAAAACCTATCATACCGCGCAGTGGTTATCTGGTAGAATTTAATGCATTATGGTATAACGCATTACGTTTTTCAGCCTCATTAATTGCAGATAAGCCGGACCAAAGAGCTATTGTCGATCGGTTGAATGCTTTGGGTGATAAGCTCGCTTCGTCATTTAAGGATATGTTTTTAAATGATTATGGTTATTTGTTCGATTATGTCGATGGAAATTTTGCAGATTGGAGTGTTCGCCCGAATATGCTGTTCGCCCTTTCGCTCGATTACTCCCCATTAGATAAAAAGGAGCGGAAAAAAGCGCTGGATGTAGTTACTCGAGAACTGTTGACACCGAAAGGTATCCGAACATTAAGCCCCAAAAGTCATGGGTATTCTCCTACTTATTTAGGCAATGAAGCAGAACGGGAGAATGCTTATTATCAAGGTCCGGCCCGACCATGGTTGATGGGAGCTTATGCAGAGGCATACCTCAAGATATTCGGATTAAGTGGAGTTTCGTTTTTGGAACGGATGTTGATCGGCTATGAAGAAGAGATGTCGAATAATTGTATCGGAACGATTTCTGAGTTATTTGACGGAAATCCTCCTTATATGGGGCGTGGGGCTATTAGTTTTGCGGCGAATGTAGGAGAAATATTGAGAGTATTGAGTTTATTAAAGAAATACAACCATTTTTAAAACTGAAGTTGTATGAAAGCACTCATGTTCGGGTGGGAATTTCCACCGCACATTCTTGGAGGTTTGGGAACTGCCAGCTACGGGCTTACAAAAGGTATGTCCGAATGCGGTGATATGGATATTACGTTTGTTATACCCAAGCCGTGGGGAGATGAAGATAAAAGTTTTGCTCATATTGTAGGAGCATGTAATACGCCGGTTGCTTGGCGTGATGTTTCTTGGGAACAGGTACGGGATCGGTTAGGACGATATATGGATCCTCAAGAATATTTTAATCTGCGGGATCATATTTATGCAGATTTCAATTATATGCATCTTAATGATTTGGGATGTATAGAATTTTCGGGCCGATATCCGGATAACCTATTGGAAGAGATCAATAATTATTCTATTGTCGCCGGAGTGATTGCCAGAACCTATCCTTGTGATGTGATTCATTCTCATGATTGGCTTACTTATCCGGCAGGAATTCATGCCAAACAAGTAACCGGAAAGCCGTTAGTGATACATGTACATGCAACGGATTTTGACCGGAGTCGGGGAAATGTAAATCCGACGGTCTATGCCATAGAAAAGGACGGTATGAATCAGGCAGATCATATTATCACTGTAAGTAATTTGACTCGTAAGACGGTTATTGAAAAATATAATATCGATCCGGCCAAAGTAACAACTGTTCATAACGCAGTCGAACCGTTGAGCGAAGAAATCAAAGCTATTAATATGCCTCGCAATACAAAGGAAAAAGTCGTGACATTTTTAGGACGTATTACGATGCAGAAAGGCCCGGAATATTTTGTAGAAGCTGCGGCTCAGGTATTGCGGAAAAATAATAATGTACGCTTTGTCATGGCAGGGAGCGGAGACATGATGAATAAAATGATACGTCTTGCCGCTCAGCGTAATATTTCCGATCATTTTCATTTTACGGGTTTTCTTAAAGGAAAGCAGGTTTATGAGATGTTGAAGGCAAGCGATGTTTATGTAATGCCTTCTGTATCAGAACCATTCGGAATATCTCCTCTTGAGGCCATGCAGGTGGGAGTTCCTTCTATTATATCGAAACAATCGGGATGTGCGGAGATTCTGACAAATGCGATAAAGACCGATTATTGGGATATTGATGCGATGGCAGATGCCATTTATTCGATAATTACCTATCCTGCAATGTACCAGCAACTGAAGATTGAGGGGAAAAAAGAGGTCGATGAGATCAAATGGGTGTATGCCGGTCAAAAAGTAATTGACATTTATAATAAAGTGATTCATCGATAGATAGTCTTATATTTTAATTAATCAGAAATAAAAAATAACACGATATGAAAACCATCTGTTTTTATTTTCAAATTCATCAGCCGTTCCGCTTGAAACGTTATCGTTTCTTTGATATAGGTAACGATCATTATTATTATGACGATTTTAATAACGAAGAGATTATGAGTCGTATAGCTCATCGGTCTTATATTCCTGCAAACTATACTTTACTGGAGATGATTAAGAACTCGAACGGGAAATTTAAAGTTGCATTTTCGATTTCCGGAGTTGCACTGGAACAGTTCGAGATTTATGTGCCGGAATTTATCGATAGTATGAGAGACTTAGCGAAAACGGGATGTGTGGAGTTTCTATCCGAAACGTATGCACACTCTTTAGCTTCTCTTAAAGATCCGGAGGAATTTGTCGATCAGGTAAAGGTACACGATGATAAAATCGAGATGTTGTTCGGTCAACGGCCTAAAGTATTTCGCAATACCGAGTTGATCTATTCCGATGAAATAGCCGGGATGGTTGCATCTATGGGATTTAAAGGGTGCATTACAGAAGGAGCTAAGCATATTTTAGGATGGAAAAGCCCCAATTATTTGTATAGTTCGGCAGCTGCCCCGAAACTGAAACTGCTTCTTAAAAATTCGAAACTGAGCGACGATATTTCTTTCCGGTTTTCGAATTATGAGTGGAATGAATATCCGTTGACTGCCGATAAGTTTATAAACTGGATTACAGCCCTTCCGGAAACAGAACAGATTATAAACCTGTTTATGAATTATGAAACATTAGGGGAACTGCAACCTCGCGAAACCGGTATCTTTGAGTTTATGAAAGCTCTTCCCCGTTTTGCCGAAGAGAAGGGTATTTCATTTTCTACACCTACCGAGATTATTTCTAAACTGAAACCTGTGGATTCTTTATCAGTTACTTATCCCATATCTTGGGCTGATGAGGAACGGGATACAAGCGCTTGGTTAGGGAATTTGCTTCAGAACGAGGCTTTCGAAAAACTTTATTCTATGGCAGAACGGGTACGGTTGTGTAATGACCGTCGTTTGAAGCAAGACTGGAATTATTTGCAAGCGAGCGACCATTTTTATTATATGTGTACCAAGCATTTTTCCGATGGTGCGGTACATAGTCATTATAGCCCTTATGACTCGCCTTATGAAGCATTTACCAACTATATGAATGTTTTGAGCGATTTTATCGTGCGGGTAAAAGCTCAGTATCCGGATTCGATTGAAAATGAGGAGTTGAACTCTTTGATTACTACTATTCGTAATCAGGCGTCCGAGATAGAGTTGCTGCGTAAAGAATTAAAGTCGGCGAAAGCGGAAAAGGTCGCTCGGGTAAAGGCTGAAAAAGCGGTAGCCGGAGAAAGTAAAACTAAATCTGTAACAAAAAAGGAGAAGTAAACAATTCGATCGATTCACTGTTTTAAGCGGATATAATTTATTGTGTAGAGGAATATCAAAATTCGATTTTAGCAGAGAAAGACTTTTAGAGCCCGTCTAAATTTTGCTCGGGTCAGTTTTGAGAGTTTCTTTCGAGGATGTTTTTCTGTTTTTAGGAGGATGATAGCGGGCTATCTGACGAGTGAAAACGGGAAAAAAGACCGAAAGAAAACGCAAAGATGACCTGATAATATTTTCTAATTGGAAAATTTAGACATGGCTCTTAGTCTGAAACCTGATTCAATAGTGAGAGCCATATCAACTCTATTTTCGAGAGCGATATGGCTCTTATAGCTTGTCTGAATTTTACTCGGGTCGGTTTTGATAGTTTCCTTTCGGGAATATTTTTCTGTTTTAATTGTTTATTTTTATTGGGGCTATATAGCCATCTTCGATTAATGCTATATAGCTCAGCAGTGCTCCCCAATGATAAAAGCGATCACTACGTCTATGCGGACCTTCACCTAAAACCGTATCGTAATTTTCGTATACCGATCCGTCTTTAAGCCATTCCTTCAATAACAATGCTTTCGATTTTTCGGCAACAGCTTTACACGCTTCAGGCAGATCGTAATTCTGTAATCCCATATATACAAGGAAGTTGAGCGGTCCCCAAATGCGGCCTCGCCAATAATCATTGTCTTTGAAAGCCGGATCGTTGCGAGGAGTGGCGGGAATAACCCATTCTCCCCAAAATTCCTGAGGATTCATCAAATGTTCCTTTACCATACGCTCGGCTTGAGTTTGGCTGGGAATATTTGCTAACATAGGATAAAAGTTGGTCGGAGATATACGTGGGTTCTTTTTCCCTGTATCAGTTCTCCGGTTGTAGTAAAAACCTTTTTCTTCATCCCACAATTTTTGTAATTCAAGGCTATATTGTTTTGCTCGTTTTTTCAGTTCTTTTGCCTCTTTTTTATATCCCAATTCTTGGGCGATAAGTGCCAATAATTTGCAGTCCATGATATAAAGACTCGATAGTCCAACATCATTTTGTAAAAGCATGTGTCGCTCAGTGTCGAACGGTACATTGTCGAACATGTGAGAATTATCCAGTCCCGATTCTAGGCAGCCTCCGTAATGGTTGTTGACGCTACCATATTCATGATTACGATAGGTTATCCGAGAATAAGGAGAAGACCCCCAACATAATAAACCGTCGATATTTCGGTTCTTATCCCACCATCGATTCCATTTTATAAGGTCGGGATAAAGCAACTCTAACAACCATCTGTCTCCGTATTTCTTATATAAACTCCATACGGCCAATGATCCTACAGGCGGTTGAGAACGATCTCTCGATTTATAATCATTTCCTGAGTAAAAATTGGGAACAAAGCCAGATTCTGTAATCGATTTGGTTATTTCGACGGCATTCGCATAGGCAAGTTCCCGATTTCCCGCCGAAAACATCATGGAGGCAAAATAAGAGTCCCAGCAGAAAAGAACAAATCCTCCGTAGTTAGGGTTGGAACTCCAGTTTATATTCCAGTCCCGACTGACGGGAGTAATAACTTTACGAATGGTCGGATCATATATATTGTCCCAAGAAAGCACATTCTGCATGGCGTTATATACCTCATAATCGTCTCCGTACTGTTTCTTGTTGTTATTTATAAAACGATCAGCGGATTCACGTAATTTATTTTGGGCTTTTGCCGGTTCTATATCTGAGCCGCAGCAGATGGTAATCGGCTCTTGTGTAGAAAATGTAATCTCATTCCGTTCGCTTTTTATCCATTTTCCGTATGCTTTCCCTTCTATTTTTTGTTTTAGGTTACCGGGACGAAATTGAAATTGTTGACCGTTAACTTGTATTTTCACATCGCGTTGCCATACTCCTTTTAAGACAACGACGATTTTCCCTTCCGGGTTATTCCCTTTCAAAGGAGTAATTCGAATAATATTTTCCAAAGAGTCGGCAGAACTTTCGATCCGTAATTTTTGATCGTTCCATCGAAGACTTATATCGGTATATTTTCCGTCATAGGTGTGAGGTCCGGCATGTAGCAAGCCGCTTCCTATGGTAAAGGAATTTTTTCGTATTCCTTTTCCATCGATTACATGCAGGTCGATAGCTGCGCCGTAAGGGAGCAGCACATGCGTAAGTGCACTACGGGTATCCCACGTATTCCAACCTGTGGCCAGTTCCCGTTGCATTTGTTCATAACGTTGTTGCGGACTTAAATCCTTTGTTTCGGCATAATTGTCTATATGCCCGAAACATACTGCCGATATTAGCAGATAATACTTCAAGATCTTTTTCATGTGTGTAGTTGTGAGTGTAAAATAGTGATATTATTTTAAAGTTAAATTTAAATAGGTTCTTAAAGTTATTCCATAAGTATTATTAGTCTAAATATAGATAATCATAATGAATAAGGGGACGAGCACCCTGTTTCCCGATAAGAGAACGAGCTTTTTCGCTGTTATATCCGATACGTCCTACTCCTATTTGATTCCCTTCATGATCAAAAATTCGTACGATGTCGTCTTTTTCGAAATCACCTTCAATTCGGGTTACGCCTATCGGCAATAAACTTGCGGCTTGATGAGACATCAAAGTCTCTTGTGCACATGCGTTGATATGTATCTCGCCTTTTGCAAAACCTTCGGAGTGAGCAATCCATTTTTTTATGCTGGATGCGGGTTTCTCTGCCGGTAAAAATCGAGTACATACCGCATCGCTGTTTTTTCGCAATACGTCGGGAAGAATATTCTCTTTTTTGCCGTTAGCGATAATAACCATAATTCCTTCATCTGCGACTTTTCTTGCTATATTGCATTTCGTCAGCATCCCCCCTCTTCCGAAAGAAGATTTTTTTGTCTGTATATATTCGGACAAATTCTGTCTGTTGCCTGTGATTTCAGTAATGACCCGGCTTTGAGGATTTTCGGGATTCCCGTTGTAAATGCCGTCGATGTTACTGAGAATAATCAAGGCTTCCATATTCATCATCGAAGCGATCAGACCGGAAAGTTCGTCATTATCCGTAAACATCAGTTCGGTCACCGAGATCGTATCATTTTCGTTCACGATAGGAATAACTCCGTTTTCGATCATGACTTCCATACAGTGCCTTTGATTGAGATAATGTTGCCGGGTCGCAAAATTTTCTTTCATCGTCAATACTTGACCGCAAGCAATTCCATGTTCGCGAAAAAGTTCGAAATAACGGTTTATCAGTTTAGCCTGACCTACGGCCGAAAATAATTGTCGCGCCGAAACCGCATCCAATTTTCGGTGTTGTTTCAATTCGCTGCGTCCCGAGGCGACAGCTCCGGATGAGATAAGAACGATTTCCATTCCGGCTTTATGCAGTTCGGCTATTTGATCTACCAACGCCGACATTCGGGTGATATCGAGAGTCCCGTCTTTCCGTGTCAGTACGTTACTGCCTATTTTTACCGCTATTCGTTTATATTGAAACATAAGAAGAATAGTTATTTAATGATTGATTCCGAATTTCTTGAGCATTTGTTTATAGTCTGTCCAATCAGGGTCTTCGGTTGCACCTATTTGTATAGGTAAGGACGGAAGTTTTCCTAATAACTCGTTTACTTTCCCTGAAAAGGCTTGTAATTCTTGCGTATAATAAACATATAAAGCTTGCCTGCCACCGATATGAATAGCCGTTAAGATTGCAATATTCGATCTTTCGAGTGATTCCGTGAGCAGATTCATGATCCGGTCTATCACTTCGGTTTCATCGGCAGACGGCATACCGTCTGTTTCCCCTTTATATTTCCATTGCATTTCCGCCCGGGTACGGAACGACCCGGAGGCATTGCCGTTTTCGGCAAACATACGTCCCCGGGTGATAATCCTTCCTTTATCCGATTCCGATTCTCCGGCAAACCATTCGTTGCTGAACATTATGTATATTTTATTTATGGTCTTTATCCCGTATCTCTACTCGTCGGATTTTTCCACTGATCGTTTTCGGCAACTCCTCTACAAATTCTACGATTCGCGGATATTTATAAGGAGCTGTAACATGTTTTACGTGATCTTGTATTTCTTTGATGAGAGCTTCTCCGGCACGATCTTTGTAATCTTTTGCCAAAACGATAGTTGCCTTGACTACTTGTCCGCGTATTTCATCGGGAACTCCCGTGATTGCACATTCTACGACTGCCGGATGGGTCATTAAGGCACTTTCTACTTCGAACGGACCGATACGATAGCCCGATGATTTAATTACATCGTCGGCACGTCCCACGAACCAATAATATCCGTCCTCATCCCTCCAAGCTACATCTCCGGTATAGTAGATATTGTCATGGTAAGCCTCTTTTGTTTTTTCCGGGTCGCGATAATATTCTTTGAAGAGTCCCAGAGGTTTCCCTTTATCGGTACGGATTACGATTTGTCCCTGTTCTCCCTCTTCTGCCCATCGTCCGTCGTTTGTCAGCAAATCGATGTCATACTGCGGATTGCGTATTCCCATAGAACCGGGTTTAGGTTCTACCCACGGATAGGTTGCGACAGTCAGGGTTGTTTCCGTCTGTCCGAAACCTTCCATCAATTTAATGCCGGTAATGCGATAAAATTCCTCATAGACTTTAGGGTTCAGAGCCTCTCCCGCAATCGTACAATATTTTAGGGACGAAATATTGAATTTGCTCAGATCTTCTCGTATTAAGAATCTGAATACGGTAGGAGGGGCGCAGAATGAAGTAATATGGTATTTTTCTATCATACCCAATACATCTGCAGGCGTGAATTTGTCGAAATCGTAAACAAATACATTTGCTCCGGCGATCCATTGCCCGTATAATTTCCCCCATACGGCTTTCCCCCAACCCGTGTCGGCCAGGGTCAGGTGCAGACTTTCTTCGTTCAGATTGTGCCAAAAGCTTCCGGTAATGATATGTCCCAGAGGATAGGTAAAATCATGTGCTACCATTTTAGGGTTACCTGTAGTTCCGGACGTAAAATAAAGGAGAGAGGTGTCTTCGTTTGTGTTGACGAATGCCGGGCGAGAGAATGGTGCTGCCGCCTCGATACCGGCATGGAAATCGTCCCAGCCTTTCGGAATCACAGGACCTACCGATACGCAATGTTGCAAAGACGGAGATGCGGACAGGGAACGATCTACATGACCTGTGACAATATCTTCTCCTACTGCTACAATCATTTTTATATCGGCTGCGTTACAGCGATATATAATATCTTTTTCGGTAAGGAGGTGTGTTGCCGGAATACATACTGCTCCTAACTTGTGGAGTGCTATGATAGAAAACCAGAATTCAAATCTTCGCTTCAGAATGAGCATAACCATGTCTCCGTGTCCGATACCCAATGATTGGAAATAGGATGCAGTTTTGTCACTTTCTCTTTTTATATCGGCAAAAGTAAAATCGATATGTTCTCCTTTATCATTTGTCCAGCAAAGAGCTTTTTTCTCCGGAGCGATCCGAGCCCATTCGTCGACGACGTCATATCCGAAATTAAAGTTCTCGGGTACGATAACTTTAAAATTCTGCATAAAATCCTCTTGTGACGAAAAAGAGGTCTGTTTTAGAAATTTTTCTAACATGTTATTAATAAATAGGACTTTAATTTAGATAATTATAGCAAGGAATTGAACTCGTTTACCATCGAGAGCTTTCATGCCGTGAGGTCGGTTGGCATCGAAGTAAATGCTGTCGCCTTCATTAAGAAACAATTGCTTGTCTCCGATTTGCAGCATCATGTGTCCTTCGATCACAAGGTTGAATTCTTGTCCCGGATGGCTGTTCAAATGTACGGGAGCTGATTCGTTTCCCGGTTCTACGGTAACGATAAACGGGTCGGCTTTACGGTTCATAAATCCGGCTGCCAGAGATTGGTATTTATAAGCTTTCGTTCTCTCGACGGCAGCTCCTTTTCCTTTGCGGGTTAAAAAGTATGCATTCATGCGCGGTTCGTCACCGAACATCAGTGCAGATAAGTCTATACCGTAATGCAGGCTGATTTGATGTAATATACTTACGGGAATATCTTGTTCTCCCGATTCTAATGCTATGTATTTTTCTTCAGAAATGCCACAAGCCTGAGCTACATCTTGAGTAGTCAGGTCGAGTACATCGCGCAGTCCTTTTAACCGGATCGCAATTTGCTTTATCTGTTCGTCCATAATTATAGTTGTTTAACTTGTGCAAAGTTAAAGAAAAGGACGGTAATAGCAATAAAATGATATTGAAATAACGAAATCGCTTTTATTTTGTAATATAAAGGGGAGTCGGGGTATGTTATATCGTATCTGTCGTTCTGTTAAAAAAGAACGTTACTCGATGTTTTTAAGTCTGTTTCCCGTAGCTCCGCTATTTTTTATAGGCTCTAAGAGCCTGTCTGAATTTTCCAATTAGAAAATACTATCAGGTCATCTTTGTGTTTTCTTCCGGTCTTTTTTCCCGTTTTCCCTCGTCAGATAGCCCGCTATCCTCCTCCTAAAAACAGAAAAATATCCTCGAAAGAAACTCTCAAATCTGACCCGAGCAAAATTTAGACAAGCTCTAACCGATTTTTTCGGCTTTAAATCCTGCATCGCTAACCGCTTTTATAATGACGGCATCCGGCTGGTCGGACGTTACGGTCAGTATTTTATCTGCACTGTTCAGATCTATATCCCATTGTTCGCGAGGTAATATTTTATCGAGTGATTCCGCTATTTTGGCAACACATCCTCCGCATTTGGCATTTGTCTTAAATTTACTTGTTTCCATTTTTTTGAAATTAGGTTTTAGAGCCTGTCTGAATTTTATAACAACAAAAGTAACAAAAACGTTTATACAAAAAAATAGGAAATACTAATGAAAGCATTTCCTGTTTTTGTAAGTTGCATATATAATTATTGTACCCGTTTGAAGTGGTAACGCAACGGATAACCAAACATAGCCGGTTCATCTTCTGTTTCCCCTTCTTCTTTCGCAAATTCATACTCTTCGACGAGGAAGTCTGTCGGTTCATAAGAGTAGATAACCATTTCGAGAACCTCTTCGTTGTTTTCGTCTTTGATTACGGTAAATCCTACTCGAGAGTCCTTGATTGTCGAGCTTGTCGCTGAAAAGTTGGCGTTGATATTATCCAAGATAAATACGGCGACAGTTCTTTTAACATAGAAGTTGTCCCCATAACGGAAATCTTTTTCTCCTACATATTGCAGGTTGCTGTTACCGACGAAATAATTTTTCAGGTCGCTTTTCAGGTTTACTTCGATTCCTTGGTCGCTGATGGTGATCTGGTCTTCCGCCGATACTTGAGGGAACTTTGTTATATCAAGCCAAAGTGCATAATACGCTGAATTATCCCATGTACAATTGCTCCATGTCCCTTTCAGTACTTCTAACGTTTCTCCGGCGATCTTGATCGTAACCGATCCGTTATTTCCCAAGGAAAACCGGTCGGTATCGTTTTGGGGTTTCTGTATATTCAGGACGATAACATCTTTGCCTTCTTCTTTTTGTAACAGTTTCAGTTTGAGAGTACCTTTCGACGCTCCTTTTGCTACGGTGAGTGCCTTTTCTCCATCGAATTCGAAATGCGTACCCTCTACGGCAGTAGATGTTTCATCTACAACGATCGGGAAAGTAATATCCTTCGGTGCGGTAAAAGATTGAGTGGAGTTTTCTTTTTTCAATAAAGAGACTTCGACTGTCGCCGTTTCGAACATCGTCGCATTGTCGTATGAGAACGAGTAGATCACATCCTCGGTCAGTTCTGTCGTTACGTCATCGAAAACTTCTTTTTCATCATCGTCTTCCGAACAGGCTGCAAATCCTAAAGAAAGCAGAATGGCAGCCATTGCATACACTGTTTTTTTCATTTTGTTCTGTTTTTTTAGATTAATAAATTTGATTAGTGGAAAATTTGTTTTTTATAATTTATTTAAAATTTCATTTGGAGTGAGATTCGTATATTATCAGTTTCCGACATTGTCTTGATATTCCTTTTTTATTGCCTCGTATTCGGCTCTTTCCGATGAGGTCAACTCTGTACTTGGGAAATAAAAATAGGAGTTATTGTTATCTACCCGAGGAGCTTCATCCTCGTAAGAGTCGCATGCTGAAAAAACAGCTGATACGAAAAAAAGAATCGTTCCGAATATTGGTCTATTTAATAGTTTCATAACTTCGTTTTTAGTTAATTATATAATCCTCGTAACCTTCATTTTGTTGCAGATCGGGAATAAGTTTGGTGTCGCGTATCGGGATGGGGAAGTTATACATGAACTTTCTGTTTGTATATTTTTGTCCGTTTACGGCAACCCAGAATTCGGGACGTCCGTTTCGTTTCAGTTCATAAAAGCGGTCGTTTTCGAGAAACAGCTCTTTGCGACGCTCGGTCAGTATCAATGCCATCAGTTTGGTGAGCGGTGCTCCGGTTACGTCCTGAGTAATGTAATCGGTTCCGGGTATCGGTTCGGGCAGAGAAGATAGTGTCAACGGTTCATAATTCAATATACGGTTTCCTCTCAGGGTATTGATATCCGCCAATGCAAGGTCTTCACTGCCTTTGTGATAGTAGCTTTCCGCTCTGATCAGAAGCATTTCGGCACTACGCATGCCTGAGAAAATAAATTTTGTAGCGATACGTTTTTTCGAGAAATTCATTTCATAGCGTATGTCGTTGGCCTTTTCCGTATCGCTGAATGTATCGAGAAACCGTTTGCTGACAGGCCTGTAATTGAGGGGTTCATAAGTGCCTGCTCCTTCCTGTTCACTGCTGGAAGAGGAAATCAGTTCCGACTTTATCAGCATGTTCCCTTTCAGAGAATAACCGTTTTCCATCATGGCCTTGTATCCTTCCCTATCTACCAAGGGATGACTTTTTATCACTTCTCCTGCGTAATAAATGGCATTGTCCCATTGTCGGGTCCAGAAATAAAAACGGGCGAGATATCCTTTTACAACATCTGCGGTAAACCGCCATATCGGTTCTTGAACGTTATAGAACAGTGCTTTTTTAAAGTCTTCTTCGATGAGTGTCATCGTTTCTTCTAAAGAACTGCGAATAGGGCGCTCTTCCATATCGAATGTCGTGACCAGTTGCAATCCCAATTGCGATTTCTGCAAAGGATCATATACATCGCAATAGAGGCGCATCAGTTCGTAGTAACAAATTCCCCGCATGGCGTAGGTAGTACCCAATACGTTCTTTGCTATGTCCGATTCGGAGTCTTTCATCTCTCCGAGTATGATATTGCAATCTCGTATGATTTCATAATAAGAGGAATAAATTGTTTCTTGTGTAACGATATTACCAATGTAGTTTTTTAATACAGATCCTCCTGTTTGGGTAAGCGCCACTTCCAAGTTGTCGCAGGCCGATTCGTTTGACGCAACATTATCGCTATTGGGAATAATAGTAGATGTTCCGTAATCCAACCCGTTGAGATGAGTATGCAGGAGAGCCGAAAACTCTTCCGCGCTTTCGGGTATCGTCTCTTCGTGAGGTTTGATATCGAGAAATTCCTTACAAGAAGAGAGGCTTAGGAATAGAAGATATGTTATAAATAGTCGTTTCATAATGTCATAATTTATCAGAATCCGATATTAAGTCCTAATGTGAAATTCCTTGCTTGGGGATATACGGCACCCGGTGTTTCGGGGTCTATTCCCGAGTAGTTACTGAATATGCATACGTTGCTGACCGATGCGGTAAGTCCGAATGATGTGATGCGGGCTTTCCGCATCCACTGCGCGTCAGGGAAACTGTAATTGAGATAGATATTCCCGATCTTGAAATAGGAGATATTCTCGATAAAAGCCCCGTTAGTGATATAGGACAATGTCGTCATATAGTCTTCGAGAAATTTTCCATCGATAGATATCTTCGTACCGAATGCATCGACAAGACGCGGGTATCCGTCGGTAATCGGGTTCGACTCGGTCCATCGGTTTACCACATCTTTCGAAACATTCAGGTGGTTTGCGTAGAGATCGCTGCGAGATGTCTGTGGACTGTTTTGTACAGATCCATTTATTATGCTGTAATATGCAGGAGAGGAGATCTCGCTGTTTATCTTATTCCCGATAGAGTAGTTTCCGCTTACTCCCAATGAAAATTGTTTGTAAGAGAAATTGATCGAGTATCCTCCGTTTACAGGAGCATTGGAAGTTCCGATATAGAAACGGTAATTATCCGAATTTTTTCGGTAGTTGTTCTCTTTACGGTCGGTATCGGATCGCAGTTTGTAGGTATATATTCCCAACTTCGGATCGATGCCGTTGCATATACCCGAGAAGAGGGAACTGATCGGATATCCTTCTTGCTCGGTATTGTAGGCACTGTACGGTGAATTGTACTCTACTAATTTATTAGCATTGTATGCAGCATTGATTGAAACATTCAATTTAAAATCTTTTGTTTTGACGATTTGTCCCGATACGGTTACTTCGACCCCTTTATTCAGAATCTTGGAGGTATTGTATGATTGGTCATCGAATCCTGTGGAATACGGGACATAAACGCTGCTGATTATATCTTTACCCAAACTACGGTATCCGCCGATTTCTATCTGCATGCGTTCATCGAAAAATCCGGCGTTTACCGATCCGCTGATATCGAACGTACGCTCCCAGCGGAGTTTCGGATTGGGCGGATTTTTGATATATCCCATACGATAATAGGTCTCGTCGGTTTTTCTGAAATTACTATTGTATGTCATTATGATATAAGGAGTTGCGGAAGCATTTACTTTTCCGGTATATCCTCCCGATACTCTGAGTTGCAGGGAACTTAATGCCGGTTTCAACCTGTACATAAAATTCTCTTCGCCCATATTCCAGCTTAGACCTAAAGAACCGGTCGGGTTGAACTGTTCTTTGCTTCCGAAACGGTTCGAGCCGTCGGTACGCATCGTGTAGCTGAGTACATATTTGTTCATCAATACATAGTCTAATGAAGCGTAAAATGATGCCATTGCGTCCTCATCGGTGCTTTGCCCCGAATTTCCGTCCATAAGGGAGGCAAATTCAACAAGTTTATTATAATCCACCTTTTGGTCGCTCGGATATACCGGAGTGGAAGAGTTTTCGGTTACCGTGTCGTATCCGTATCTTTTGGAGTAGATGTTTTTGGCATATTGTCGTCTGATCTCCGATCCGGCAAGCAGGCTTATGTTATGTATATTGGCAAATGTCTGGGAGAAATGGAATTGTCCCCGCAGGCTGTAACTTTGATTGAATGCCGTGGATTGAGCAATCGATCCGTAAGTGCGGGTAGAGGAGAAGCTGCTTCCTTCGAACGGGCGGTCTGTCCATGCGGCGTATGTGTCTTGCCCGTTGATATTTTCGGAGATGTTGTTAGTGTAGCTGTAAGAACCCAATCCTTCGAATTTCAAGTTTTTCAAGATCGAGATGCCTAAATTCACATTTATGTTCACATTTACGTTTTTCGCTTCGGTCGAGGTGTTTTCCATTTCCCGTAAGATATTATAACCGTTCGATGGTATCTGCGAACTCGTAGAACCGTTATTTTTTGCTAATGTAAAATAGGTCTGGTCTTTGGCGTAAGAACCGTCGCTGTTGTACGGCATTTCGTACGGGTTGGCGAAATAGGCGTATTTGAACGGATCGACGTTCAAGGACGCTCCCCGAGAGATTTGATAGGCCATGTCGGTAGTCACGCCTAACGTAACGCGTTTATTGGGTTTCATATCGACCTTTGCACTCACATTATAACGGTCGTAATTGCTCTTTTTCACTAAACCGTTATTGCGGTTATATCCGGCAGATATGTAGTATGTACTTTTGTCCGATCCGCCGGAGAACGAGAGATGGTGACTGTTCGAAATGGAGGTGCGGAATATCTCGTCGAACCAATTGGTCGTGTGCTGGCCTAATTGGGAGATATAGGCATCCTGTTCGGATTTCGTCCAATCTTTGAAATTGCCTTTTCCCGAACGTATCATACCGACGATTCCGATTACCGGATAATGGGAGGTTTCATCTCCGCTTATGTATTGTTGGTATCCTGCAGCCGAAAATTCATCCCATAGTTCCTGCTCCCATGCTAATTTTTCTTGAGAGTTCATCAGGTTCGCGCTGCGGGGAGGTTTGGTAACGAACGTCATATTGGCGGAGTAGTTGATCTGCATTTTTCCCGCTTTTCCGCGCTTGGTCGTTACGACGATAACGCCTGCGGCAGCCTGAGAACCGTAAATTGCGGCGGCCGAAGCATCTTTTAAGACACTGATCGACTCGATTTCATTCGGATCTATTCCTGCGATTCCGCTGGTGAAAATATTATTGAAGTCTCCGGTCGATAATTGACTGTTGTCGATTTTAGGAATATTACGTTGCAAGGGAACACCGTCTATGACCCAGAGCGGATCAGCACTCTCTTTTGTCAATGACTTTGTTCCGCGTATGCGGATCGTGGAAGATTCTCCCGGACGACCTGAAACGGCCTGTACGCTGACACCGGCCAGTTTCCCTTGAAGGAGCTGGTCTATATTGGCGGTAGGAGATCCTTTCAAGTCTTTGGCGGTTACTATGCCGACAGAACCTGTGACCCGGTCTTTAGTTGTTTTTCCATATCCCGTTACAACCACTTGACCCAGTTCTTTAGTGTTGTCTTTCAGCATAATATCGAACTTCCCTGCGATATTTGCCGTCATTACTTTCGATTCGAGTCCTAAGAAAGAGATACGGAGAGTACTTCCTTTTTTCACGTAAATCGTAAAGTTTCCGTCTTGATCGGTAATTGTTCCGTTACTTGTTCTTTCTTCTCGTACAGAAGCTCCTGCTAACGGCTGTTTCGTTTCATCATAGACCGTTCCGGTAATTTTGATTTTGTCGGACTTGTCCTGCGCAAAAGCATTTATTCCGGGAATCATCAGCATGAAGACCGCTAACATTGTCGGATATAAATACACGCTTTTCAGTATTACTTGCTTGAGTTTCATACAAAACTTTCTTGTTTTAATTACTTGTGATGAATGATATCTATGTGTTCTTTTTTCGGGTTTAATAAATGCTCGACAAAGTAGTAGCGGATCAAATTGTAATAATAAGTATTCCCTACTCCATGATCCATTCCGGGCATAACCATCATGTCGAACCGTTTATCGGCTTTCATTAGGGCATCGGCCAGTCTGAAAGTCGTCGACGGATGTACATTTTTATCGACATCTCCAGTGATCAGCATTAACCGACCTTTCAGATTTTTTGCCAGTTCGTTATTTGTCGGAATTTTGCAGGTAAAGACAGTTTTTCCCGTTATGCTGTCGGTGTGGGTTTTTACTCCGTGATAAGTTTCTCCCCACCACTGTATGTATAAGTTGTTATCGTGGTTTCCGGATGCAGCTATACCTACTTTGTAAAAGTCCGGATAAGTGAGCATGGCAGCTACGGTTTGGAATCCTCCTCCTGAATGTCCGTAAATTCCTACTCGGTCGAGATCGATAAACCGATAACGGCGGGCAAGTGTCTCGATCGCATGTTTATCATCTGCCAACGGATAATCTCTTAAGTTTCCGTATCCGAAACAATGAAAATCCCGTCCTCGTATTTGCGAACTTCCCCTTGCCCCTACATTGATAACTACAAAACCCAGTTGGGCTAAAGATTGATTATAATTGTCATCGACCGTAAATGCTCTCGGAATCTGGTCGTCTTGCGGACCCGGATATACATTTGTTATAATCGGGTAAAGACGTGTCGTATCTAAATCGAACGGAAGATACATGATTCCGTAAAGATCGGTCGAATCGTCTGCTGCTTTTATTTGGAATAATACGGGAGGTTTCCATCCCAGTTTCCTTAGTTCCGAGTCATCGCTTTCTTCTAATACCATATTCTTTTTAGGCGAGGCGATTTTTATCAGCTGACTGACCGTCGGCATATCCATGCGCGAATAGTTGTCTATTAAATATTTTCCGTCAGGTGAAAGTTCTATACTGTGTGTCCCGTTTCCCGGAGTCAGTAATGTGAAACCTTTTCCGTCCAGATTAACTTTATAGAAGAATCGGTAATGCGGATTGATTCCTTTTTCCCGGCCATATCCTTCAACAATAATCGTACGGTTCAGCGTATCGAGTTTCATAATCGTTCCGGCAACCATGTCGGGCGGGGTAATGGCGTTTTTCAGGTTTCCGTTATTATCATACAGAAAGTATTGTCCTTTGCCATTTCTTTCAGACCACCAGATGATTTCTTTTCCGTCATTGATAAGGTGATATTTGAAAAGTTGGATGTTTATGTGCGGGGCGCAATGTTCCGTGATCAGTTCTTCTACTTTTCCCGTGCGAATATCGAGTCTGCACAAGTCGATATAATCGGCAGGACGACTTCTTCGGGTAAAAAATACATATCCCGGAGTTGAAGAATAACTTATTTCAACTTTCTGGTCGGGATATTTAGCTATGGAAACCGGAATTTTTTCTTGAGTATCTGCATTGAAAAGAGCTATATCGTATTGACTTATTCCCTGATCTCCGGGCATCGGCATTTTATAAGTGTCCGTGGTCGGGCGGGGATTTGCGAGACTGTTGACCAAAGTCATTGTCTTGATTGCCCGCTTATCTTCTCTGAAAGCAAAAATGATATGCGTGTCGTCTATCCAGCGAGCCGACGTATAGCAACATGCCGTGTCCCGTTTTTCATCGCTGTTCGAAGTATAAGAGAAATACGGTTCGCCATCGGTCGTCAGTTGTATATCTTCTATCTTATCTTTATGCGAAAGGTATAAGTTATGATCCCTTCCGTATATGTAGAATTTGTTGTCTTTCGAATATTTTTCCCATGATTTTTTCCCGAAAATAGCGGGAAAACCGCTGCCCGTACTTTTTTTCTTGACTTCCGGAACAGTGGAAACGATTTTGATTTTACCTGTGTTTACATTATATTCGAAAGTCTTATTATCTTTGCGAATATAGAATTTACTAAGATCTTTATTATAGAAATCTAACCGGTATATTTTTAATTTTTCGGGTGTGTATTCTGTTTGGGTAAGCCGGGAAATATCTTCAGCTAAACGTTTGTTATCAAAAAGCAATTTCTTCTTTCCTTTTGTCGCATCGACTAAATAGAAGCTCCGCACTCCGTTTTTTTCTATGGCATAATAAAAGTGGTGAGTGTCAGGAATCCATGTTGCTAAAAGAGAGGAGCGATAATGTCCCGACAGAGAGTCTGCCGTATATTTCTCGGCAACATTCCAATTTACATAGTCTTGACATAGACTGTTAAAAGGAAATATAGCTGCTAAAAACAGGAAAGAAAACAGTTTTAAATATAATTTTTTCATCTTATTTGTTCTTTTTTGAAGACAACTGTTGAGCCATTTTTACGGCATTTAAAGCATTAACAATACCTCCGGAAACACAAAGCGAATCGTACATAGTAGTATTCCCCTTTTTATTCGGTCCGGGAATTTTTACAGACTTGCCGTTCATCGGCGTTACGCTCTTTATCAGGACATCTTTTACTTGACCGGCTGACAGCTTGGGAAAATAGTCCCGGATGATGGCGGCAATACCTGCTACTACGGGAGCTGCTATACTCGTTCCGCTTGAGGTGGTATATCCGTTGTTTTCACCTAAAGATGTAATATCCATTCCCGGAGCGAAGAGATCTACACTGTTTTTTCCATAATTGGATATTGATCCGGGGTTGCCGTTTATGTCCGAAGCTCCGACACGGATCAGGTTATCTATTCTTTTCCCCGTTTTATCGAGTCCTTGCGGATAATAGATTTTTTTATCGCAGTCTGTACCGTTATTTCCGGATGCCATGACTAACAAAACGTCATGGTCTGCAGCATAACGAATAGCATCTTCTACCATATCGGCATCGGGAGAAGTCTGTTTGCCGAAACTCATATTGATGATTTTAGCTCCGTTATCGACAGCATAACGTATTGCAGATGCAATGTCTTTATCGTATTCATCACCTTCAGGAACTGCCCGGATCGTCATTATTTTTGCTGTCGGGTAAATCCCGATCATTTTATTTTCAGGGTTTGGTTGGGCTGCGATTATTCCGGCAACGAATGTGCCGTGGAAGTAATCATCGCACATTATATCGGGATTCCCGTAAAAGCGGTCGGATGCGTCGTGTATGTCATCGCCCATAAGCAGCCGTTTATCTTTGTCTGCTTCGATGCTTTTGATACGGGTTTGTGCCTGATTCAGTTTTGCATTATGCTTGTCGACCAGAGTTTGCCATAGTCGGTTTTTGCTGCCGTTCATAAGATCGATGGCGATCAGTTGTGCAGATATATTGAATAGAGAATCGTTTGCATCGATACTCATAATGTCGATGACTCTCAGGGAGTCTTTACCGGGATATGCCGATTTTGCCCGTTTAGTGAGTTCTTCGTACGCATTTGCTTGTTGTTGCAAATATTCGGTGAATTTGAAATAGGATTCGATGCGTGCTCCTGCCTTCATTTTCAGGTAATAGATAAATTCGGGAGACGCATTTGCTATTGTTGTCGAGTCGGTCGGGTAATTTTTATATTTCGGATATAATCTTTTAAATTCGCGAAATTCTTCTGTACCGGCGCTTCGCATATTAAAAGATCCGTCGGGAGTTCCTAAAAAATTCCAACCGGAAACATCGCCTTTATATCCGTTTTTATCATTGTCTTTACCATTGTGTTTTTCTTTTTTATTGTGCCATAAAGCTTTTTGTATATAAAGGTGGGTGGTATCAGTCCCGGAATCGATTACTCCGACGATAATATTTTTTTTCGGTTTTAATTTTTGTGATTCTAACCATACGAGTGCAGATGAAACATTTGTTCCGATAATTGAATCATTGAATAGCAGATGCCATTCGGACATAAATTTATCTTCGGGCTTTTTAGATTGTGCAAAAATATTGATTATGCAAAACACTAACACATAAGGAAGTATAAACCATTTCCTTTTCATTTCAATTACTGTTTAGGTTGATTACGTCCGAAAAAACGATCGTTTTTTTAGACGATTTTGAATTTTTATGTCAAAATAAAAGATTGATAAAATGTTTTTTTATGCATTTATTATGCAAATATGTGTGCAAAAATAAGCAATTTATTTATTTTGTGATACAAAAAGGCGATTTTTTTATCATTATGAATGAAAAAGTGAATCTTTTAGTAGAAATATGGTAAACAGATAAGCCTATTGTTTATTGGAAGATTTAAACAGGCTCTTAGCCTTTTTTAAGAGAGGAAATTTAGATAAATAGTCCCGAACAAATGAGAATAATTATTGGATTGTTCTCATTCGAATTTAATCGCTTTTATCTATGTTTATGTATCTCTCTTTAAAGAGGAAAACTGGAGACGACAAAAAAAGTTATTATCTCGTCAGGAGTATTGCTGAAGATGAATTTAGCTATATTTTAAACGTAAGCTGTTCAGAACAACCGAAACCGAACTGAATGCCATTGCCGCACTTGCCCACATAGGATTTAATAACAATCCGTTTATCGGGAATAATATTCCTGCGGCAATAGGAATACCTATGACGTTATAGATAAATGCCCAGAACAGATTTTGGTGGATGAGTCGGACTGTTCTTTGAGAAAGTTTGATTGCTTGGGGTAACAGTAAAAGATCTGAGGTCATCAGCGTTACCATAGCTACATCCATCGCAATATCTGTGCCTTTTCCCATAGCGATACTTACATCTGCCCGTGCCAGAGCTTGAGAATCATTAATGCCGTCTCCTACCATTGCAACGATTTTCCCTTTTTGTTGCAGATTCTGTATATATGTTTCTTTATCAGCAGGCATGACTTCGGCCTGTATATGTTTGATCCCCAATGTCTCGCCTATCATTTGTGCGGTTTTGTTGCCGTCGCCTGTGAGCATATGCACTTCTATACCTCTTTTTTCAAGAGTTTGTACTGCCTGAGCCGATGTCGGTTTTAGTGAGTCGGTGATAGCAAAAACGGCCATGAGGAAAGAATCCCTTCCATAGTATATGATACTTTTATTCTCCTTAGACCACATTTCTGTTTTTTGTAATGCTTTTTCCGGTAATTGTATTTGTTGTGTTTGAGCGAAAGACAAACTTCCTACCCAGTATTTACTGTCTTCGAAAACAACTTCGATCCCTTTTCCGGTAATACTTTCGAATGAATTGATTTCTTCCGGTGCAACACCCTTCTCTTTCAGATATTCGGTAATTGCGATTGCAAGAGGATGTTCCGACTTTTGTTCTGCAGCAAGTAATATCGATTGGGAGGTTTGATCAGAATCTGTAATCCAGAGAACATCGCTTACCGAAGGATGACCTTCGGTTAATGTTCCGGTTTTGTCTAATACGACGCAATTTACCTTACATAAGTTTTCAAGAGCAAAAGCATCTTTGATCAGTATGTGCTGTTCTGCACCTTTACCTATCCCGACCATAAGTGCGGTCGGGGTTGCCAATCCTAAAGCGCATGGACATGCAATGACAAGTACCGATACTGCTGATAACAAGGCATAGGAAAAATAATGGTTGCCCCCGATGATTATCCATACGATAAATGTTATTATGGAAATGCTGATGACGATAGGGACAAAGATGCTGCTAATGCGATCTACTACTTTTTGAACAGGGGCTTTGCTGCCTTGGGCTTCTTGTACCATACGTACGATTTGTGCGAGTACGGTACTGCTTCCGACTTGGGTTGCGTTCAAGATAAACGATCCCCGTTGATTTATTGTCCCTGCCAATACACGGTCTCCCGATTGTTTTTTTACCGGAATAGCTTCACCGCTGATCATACTTTCATCAACATAGGAGTTTCCGTCGATTACAATACCGTCTACCGGAATTTTTTCTCCCGGACGTACACTGATTTTGTCGTTTGGTTGCAATTGCCCGATCGGTACTTCTATTTCTTCGGTTTCAATGACTTTCCGTGCAGTTTTCGGTTGCAGTCCCATAAGTCCTTTTATGGCAGATGTCGTGCTGTTTTTAGCTCGCTCTTCCATTAACTTTCCTAAAAGAACAAATGCGATGATCATCCCGGCAGCTTCGTAATATACATGAGCCTCCATACCTTGTTCAGTCCAAAATTGAGGGTATATAGTGTTAAACAGGCTGAATAAAAATGCAATCGATGTACTTAATGCTACCAAAGTATCCATATTGGCGGTGTGCTGTTTTGCCTGTTTCCACGCATGGGTATAAAAGCTTTGTCCGGAGTAGAGCAGAATAGGCAAGGTAAGTACCATCATAATCCATTCGTTTCCGGGTATATGCATAAAAATCATAGATAGGAGCATGACCGGAATAGACAAAATCCATGCGATGATTACTTTTCTTTTTAAGAGAGCGTAATGGCTTTTTCGCGCTTCTTCTTGTATATCTTCTTGATTTTCTTCATCTATAACAAGATCATATCCGATAGATTGAATCTCTGCTTTGATTTGTGGCAACGTGATCTGTTCGGGATTATATTCTACGGTAATTGTATTTGCTGCAAAGTTGACAGAAGCGGAAGTGACTCCTGATAATGAATTTACTTTGTTTTCTACATTGTTGGCACATACGGCACAACTCATTTCCAGAACCGGCAAAGTACATTTTTTCATCATATCGATAGCTCTCTAAGATTTTTTTTTAATAGACCTTAAAGGTATAACAAAATATTTGTAATGAAGTTTTTTCTTTTTGTTTTATACGGGATTTCTTCAAAGATTGTTTTTCTAACCGGGAAACTTTTTTTAAGTTTGTCTCGTATTCATCCGTAAAAATAAGTGTGTGAAAAGAATTGTTTATCTCTTGATTTTTGTTTTAGCAGTATCCGGTTTTTCATGCGGAAAGTCGAAGGAAAAAGTAATCACGGTAGAAAAAGATTTGAAAATTATTCCGTTCGGGCGTTTTTCTCGGGCATTCAACGATATGAATGACCGGCATCTCGAAGCCGCTCGTCGTTTGGGAATTGTTCCGGCGTCGTCCAGAGAAGAGGCGCTCTCCGGAAATATACATTTATGTGAGATAACAGATTGCGAATATTATAAAGTAGATTCTCTTACCCACTCTATACCCTATCTCGTGCCGAAAGCAAAAGAATTGTTGGAGACTATCGGAAAAAACTTTATCGATTCTCTGGAAAGTCGGGGAGGAGGAAGCTATCAGATTTTGGTTACCAGTGTTCTCCGGGTAGATCAAGATGTTAAACGTTTACGGAAAAAGAATGGGAATGCAAGTGCGAATTCTGCTCATCGTTACGGAACTACATTCGATATTGCTTATTCTCGTTTTGTTGCTACGGATGACAGGTATTTAATTCCTAAAGAACAACTGAAACATATTTTGGCAGAAGTATTACTGAGCTTAAAAAAAAGAGATGCTTGTTATGTCAAATATGAAATTAAGCAGGGTTGTTTTCATATAACAGCACGTTGATTTTCTAATCAGGAACAGAATCTGCTTTTGTCTCCCTTTATTTTTTCTCGATTATAAAAAAAGGTTTGATGTATGCAATTGCTGCCTCGTTTTTATGGGCAATTGTAAATCCGTTTATAAAACAAGGATTGAGCTATGATTTCACTCCGATGAATTTTGCCGGATTACGTTTTACGGCGGTAGGTATGATTCTTTTTGCATATACATGGCATAAAGGTATGTGGAAAGAGATATTATTGCATAAGCGTCTTTTTTTGAATTTGATTTTTATCAATATGTTTTTCGGCTACTCGGCGTTCTATTTCGGCGTTGATTTTGTGAGTGGAGCTATCTCTTCTATCGTTATGGGGATGACACCTATTATAAATGTCGTTCTTGCCCATTTGATAGCTAAGAATGATAAACTCAATATCTATAAGATCGTTAGTCTGATAGTCAGTTTAACGGGACTGCTTCTGATTATCGGCATGGGAAATGATGGAGAACCGCTCGATTTAAAAAGTATATGCGGAATAGTTTTATTGTTGCTTAATATTATATTGCAGGGATATTCGGCTATTTCTGTTTCTGAAGATAAAGGAAAGATAGATCCTGTTTTTCTGAATGCCGTTCAAATGTTTTTTGGTGGAGCTTTGATTTATGGTGTAGGTATTTGTACCGAAGGGTATCATTCGTTTATCAGCAAGCCTGCGGGTTTTTATATAAGTTTGGGAGTGCTTATCTTCATATCTGTTTTTGCATTCAGTTTTTGGTTTATGGCTTTGCAGTCGAAAGGCGCTAAAGTTTCGGATATAAATATGTGCCGTCTTATCAATCCTATTTTAGGCGCGGTTTTGAGTTGGGTTATGCTTGCCGGAGAATATCCTACGATAACTACGGTGTCAGGAATGCTGATCATCGTTTGTTCGTTGATAATTTATTTTAAAGGAGAGATTATCGTACAGGCTTTGCGCCGGAACGAAAAATAAAAATGCGCGAAATATTTTTCCGCGCATTTTATGTAATTACAGAATAAGTTCTTAATTAAAATCTCCAACCTAAACGAATTGAAGGAACAACATTAAATAACAATTCTAAATCGGTTTTTTTGGAGTCATTTTTATATTCATCTTTATCAATATCTGTTCCATCGATTTTACCTTCTAAACCTAATTTTTTATAATTTGAGGTTTGAAGACCTAACCAGAATTCAGTACCACAGTATAAACCTTTGTACATATAGAAATCAAAACCTGTCAACGCTTTCAAATAGAAAGAAAATTTACCACTTGGGGTGCATCCAGCAAGAGGATTATTATTTAAATCTGGGTCAAAAGTTGATGCATCAGTGTAGAGATTTTTAAATGTAAGATCTGTTTCAACATTTCCTGTTTTTGTATTGAAAGTTGTTTTAGCATTTTCTAAAAGGAATCCTGTTTCACCTCCTACATATACCGATAGACGAGGTGCGATGTCGATGTGATATTCATATCCTACGCCTAAGTTGAAGTTTCCTTGTTTTGATTTGATATCTTTGCTCCATGATGTCTTATCTGCATCGTCAAGTACCCCTTCATTTGAGAACTTATTAGAATTTACACCAAAACCTAAATTCAGACGAAGAGCATGTTTTTCGTTGAAGAAGTAACGCAATTTCAAACCGTCAATTGAGAAATTTTCATTGTCTTGGTTAAACGGATTGAACTGAATTTCAGTAGTTACTGTTCCGGCTTCGGGTTTGTACTGAGCAAAAGAGTTTGCTGATGCCAATAAACATACAGCGGTTGCTAAAAGTAGCTTTTTCATACATTTTCAAGTTTTAGTTATACTTTAAAAGTTTGTTTGAAAAGATTGCATATAAATACGAAACTTTTAATGGTTGTTCGTTTTATTTTGCAATACAAATGTATGCTAAAAAATAAAAGGTATATATATGTTTACAATAATTAATTTGACATGCAGCGTTTAAATAAACTTTTATTTTTAATTATTTGATTGATTGTCAATATTTTGTATAATTGCTTATATATTATAATATATAGTTATCCTGAATAATGAAGTATTTATATAGTTAATAAAAGTGAAAACAACGATTGCGGGATAAAAAAATGATATGTTTCGAATATATTTTAAAATGTTAATTAAGACAGGTTCTAAGAGCTTGTCTAAATTTTGCTCGGGTCAGATTTGAGAGTTTCTTACGAGGATATTTTTCTGTTTTTATGAGGATGATAGCGGGCTATCTGACGAGTGAAAACGGGAAAATAGGCCGGAAGAAAGCGCAAAAATGACCTGATAATATTTTCTAATTGGAAAATTAAGACAGGTTCTAAGAGAATTAATTTATTTCAGTATATATAGAAATGGCCATTATCCAAATGAGAATTCCCAATATTATATAAAAAATACGAGCTCCTGTCCGTTTAAATAAGCGAACGAAAATTTTTCCATTGTTTGTGTTGAAAAACCAATCCCAGTTTGCAATAGCGGCACATATCGATAATGTACCTAAACATGCGAAGAAAATAGAGATAATATATTTACTGATAATCATTATCGGATACGATGAAAGGTTGTAATCTTTTAAGACCCTGTCTGAATTTCCGGACTCTTTATCGGAATCAAAAAGGTACTTTCGAAAACAGTTCTCAAAAGATATCTGTACAAAATTTAGACAAGATCTTAGAGCCTGTCTTAATTTTGCTCGGGTCAGTTTTGAGAGTTTCTTTCGAGGATATTTTTCCGTTTTAGGAGGAGGATAGCGGGCTATCTGACGAGGGAAAACGGGAAAAAAGACCGGAAGAAAACGCAAAAATGACCTGATAATATTTTTTTATCGGAAAATTTACGACAGACTCTTATATTTAAAATTATTCAAGTTCTTCGCTGGTTACGCTTCGACTTCCGTTTTCATTTTCGGTGATAATGATATTGGCGCAGTCTCCGGGTAACAAGTCTTCTATTTTCTCAGGCCATTCGATAAAACAGAGAGCACCGCTGTAAAAGTAATCTTCATATCCGAAATCATAAGCTTCTTCGGGTTTATTGATCCGATAAAAATCAAAATGGTAAATGAGTTCTCCGGTTGCTGAGCGATATTCGTTGACAATGGCAAAAGTCGGACTGTTTATTACGTCTTCGACACCGAGTTCTTCACATATAGCTTTGATAAAAGTTGTTTTTCCGACACCCATTTTCCCTCGAAAAGCAAATACGGTGGTGTTTCCCATTCGAGAAATAAACTCTCGTGCAGCCTCTCTGATGTTATCTAAATTATTAATTGTAATAGTTTGCATAAATTGTTTTATGTTATTTCTTTGACAGTGTTATAAAAGGAATCATCATTTCCTCCATTGAAATACCTCCGTGTTGGAAAGTATCTTTATAATATCCTACATAGTAGTTGTAATTGTTCGGGTAAGCTAAAAAATCCCGGTTCGTTGCAAAAATATAAGTCGAACTTACGTTCGGAGACGGAAGCCCGAAACGGTTAGGATTTTTAATTTCGTAAACCTGTTTGGGATTATAACTCATATTTTTGCCGACTTTATAGCGCAAATTCGTATTCGTATTGCGATCTCCTACTACTTTGATCGGGTTATCGACATTAATTGTTCCGTGATCGGTAGTCAGTATGATTTTGTAGTCGGTTTCGGCTATTCTTTTAAAAAGGTCGAGAGCCGATGAATGTTTGAACCATGATTCTGTAAGAGATCGGTATGCAGCATCTGTAGAAGCCAATTCCCGTATCATTTTCGATTCGGTACGGGCATGAGACAGCATATCCACAAAATTGAGTATGCAAACATTCAGTTGGTTACGTTCTAATTGAGCAAAATTCTGAATCAGTTTATCTCCGAATTGCGATTCGTTGATTTTGTTATAGGAAAAACTGTATTTTTTACGAAAACGATCTATTTGGGTCTGAATTAATGGCGCTTCATTCAAATTTTTTCCTTCCTCTTCCTCTTCATCTACCCAAAGTTCCGGGAACATTTTCGATATCTTATCCGGCATCAATCCCGAGAATATTGCGTTTCGGGCATATTGAGTCGCTGTGGGCAGAATGCTGAAGTAGAGTTCTTCATTAAAAGTATAGTATTCGTTGAGTAACGGTTTTATCATTCTCCACTGATCGAGTCTGAAATTGTCGATCAAGATAAAGAATACTTTTTCTCCTTGATCCAATAACGGGAATATTCTGTTTTTAAATAACTCGTGGCTCATCAACGGATGCTCGTCTGTGGTGACCCATTTTTCATAGTTTTTTTTAATGAACTTTGTAAAAGCAGAATTGGCTTCGGTTTTTTGCATTCTCAGCAAATCACCCATGTTACTGTCAGTCTCTTCGAGTTCGAGTTCCCAGAATACTAATTTTTTATATACCTCATACCAGTCTTCCCATGAGAATGAATCATTGATTTGGGAACTGATTTTGTTGAATTCCTGCTGATATCCGGAAGTCGCTTTTTCCGAGATTATTTCTTTTTGATAAAGGTTCTTTTTGATAGATAACAGTATTTGATTCGGATTTACGGGTTTTATCAAGTAATCGGCGATCTTGTTGCCGATAGCCTGAGTCATGATATTCTCCTCTTCATTTTTCGTAATCATGACTACCGGTACATCCGGATTTGTTTCCTTGATTCGGCTAAGAGTTTCCAACCCGCTCAATCCGGGCATGTTTTCGTCCAATATAATCAAGTCGAAATGCTCTTTCTCAGACATTTCCAAAGCATCGCGTCCATTGGAAACCGTAATAACTTCATAACCCTTTTGTTTTAAGAAAAGGATATGAGGTTTTAATAAATCTATTTCATCGTCTGCCCAAAGTATTAGTTCGTTTCTCATACTATTTATTGGTTTTGCTCAAGAAAATGGAAATATTCATCGAAACTCCGTCCCTCGAGTAGTAACTTGAAGTTCGATTCGCTAATCATTACCGGTCTGACGGTATCGGGGAATCTCATCCCTTTTTCACTCCCGATCATACGACGATAAAGAGTTAGTTCGTCAAAGTTATTAAATCCTTTGATAACAAGCATACTAATTTCGTTAAAGGAGATTATTTCCAGATCAAAATCCTTAATCAAAAAGTTTGAAAAATTATATTTTGCGACGTCGAATAATAATTGGTTCGAAGAAATACTGTCTGTCGGATATACCAAAACAAGCAGGTGTGGAGATTCTTTATCCATTGTGAACGGAGCTATCGAGTCTGTTGCCATTCCGGTAGAATCGTTAGTCATATTGTTTCCTAAGCGTAATTCCCAAATATTAGATTTTCCTGTTCCGGATAATACCGATTTACCTTGCGCTATCCCTTTTAGCATGTCTGTAGCCAGAGGGCTGACATCTTCAGTCGGATATTTTTCCAACAATTCTTTCAGTCCATTTTTGAATTCGTCTATCCTTTTTTCGTTTACATAGGCGAGTGCATCTACCAACATAAACTTCGGCATCAGTTTTGATAACGGATAAGTTTTTTTCATGTAATGGTATAATTCGTGAACCTCCTCGTTTCTGTTTTCCAAATAAGCCTGATATGTTTTATTGTATATAGAATCTTGCATCGAGTCCATTTTTCTCAAATTATCGAGGTAGTTCGGGTCTGCTAACGCTATTGCATATTTACTTTCCGGAAAATCTTTTATAATCCGGTTCTTGTAATTATCTGCCATTGCTATATCACCTAATTGCATATATATCAAATATGTGTTATAGTAGGCTTCAAGACGGAAATCGTTTTGAGGAAATTGGTTGTCAAGGCGATTGAATGCATCTAATGAAGCATCGAAATCTCCTAATTGATTTTTCAGAATAATTCCCATATTGAAAAGCCCGTCGGCGATTATTTCGTTCGATGTGGCAATATCTTCAGGAGTTAGCGGGAGTTGCTGTATATAAAATTCCGGTTTATGCGGATCATTACTTGGTTCGTTGACTTGTGTCGTATCAGACACGGCTGTGTCGTCCGTTGTTTCGTGTTCTCCATCTTCATTTTCCAAATCGGCGGTTTCATCTGTTCCGGTCAGGTCATCCATAGAAAACGATGCTTTATCGCGCCGACGCCAGTCGTCTTCCAGTTTTCTGCGTCCCCATTTTCTCTGGAACTCTGTTTTACCGGCAGATACTAAAGCCGGATTATAAAAATACCAAGCATTGCTTCCGTTACCGAGGTTCATATTTGGGATTGTCGGTTGTTGAGCTCCGCCCTGATTTCCGAATTGCGGAACATTTCCTTGCTGTTCTGCAAGATATGCTTCTTTCTTTGCTTCCTCCTCAGCTTTTTTTTCGGCAGCGATAAGGTCATCTATTTTTTGCTGGATAATCTTCATTCTTTCAGGCTCGGGTAGTGCTGCCAGTTGCTGCAGACTGTCTTGTAGTTCTACGTTCTGTGCATGGATTGCCAGTTCATCCAATACTTCAGAGCGTTTTACCAATTGTGCATAGTCCGGGTATGTCTCGTCAATCAAAGGTATTGCTTCAGCATAACAAGGTTGAGCTTTAGTGTATTTACGTTGGTTGAAATAAATATTCCCCAAAGTCAGCTGACTAATTGCTTTTTCGATACCTTCACGGGTACTTTTTTGTGCAGCGAGGATATAGTTTTTTATAGCATTTGTCGTATCTTGACGTGAAAGATATAAATTCCCTAAAGCATAATAGATTTGGTCTAAGTAATCTTTATTTTTCGGGCTTTTAGCCATTTTATTCAGCGTTTTCACTATCTTTTCGATATCACCTCCCGGAAATACTTCGGTTTGCTTTATTCTGGCATTCAGCTCGGTTCTGTAAGGTGGGCTCATCTTTATCACTTTGCCGAAAGTCTGATAAGCAGCTTGATTATTATTGGTCAGGGCATAAAGTTGCGCCAACAGAAAATTCATTCGTATTTTCTGGGCTTTTTTACTTTCGGCTTTTATTGCTGTTTGCAAATATGGGATTGCCTGTTTATATTCTCCGTTACGTATTAAAAAGTCTGCATTTACGGTAGAAAACCAATTGTTGAGTTTAGACGGAAGACCATCGTTGTTGATTTTCTGCAAAACATCTTCTGCTTCATACATCCAACCCATTTCAAGATAACAACGGGCGAGCCATATTCTGGATTCTGCAATCAGATCGGGTTTCCATGTAAAATGGCGAGTAATATAAATAAATGTTGCCGAGGCGGCAAGAAAGTCTCCTTTATAAAATTGTGCTTTCCCCATGAGCAGCCATGCATTATGGATAAAAGGATTAAATTCTCCTCTTTTTACATATTCCCTGTATTTGGGGTCATGCATCTTATTCTGATTCCGTTTCGGTTTTTTTTGAATAGAGTGTAACTTTATTGCTTTTTGGCATTTTTCTATGGTGCGATCGAAACTTCCGTTCGGTTTAGTTTCTTTAGGATTTCCGTATGCACTGACCGGATGCATGTGCACTAATCGGGTAAAGTTATCTTCATAATTGCTCTCCATATTTTTCAACTGTTCTTTATAATTTTCTATACCGTTGAAATAAACATTGTAACGGGTAGTCATTGCCTGGTAAGAACGGCTCAGTTTTGTGTTTTTCTTCACCGAACATGAAAAAACGGTAAACAGGCACAATGCAATAAAAGTGATATGGAGATAGATTCGTCTCAAATGTAATCTTATGATTAAAAGTTCCTATTAAAATAAACCTGTAAAATGCTGTTTTATTGTTTTTAAAATGTAAAAAACTCAATTCCGGGATTTTCGTAAACGACTGCCCCATATCGACATTCTCGCCATCCCGTAAAAAATTACTAATATAAATACGATACAAGCTCCTGCCGGAACATTGATATAGTAGGAAATTACGAGTCCGGTTATTCCTGACAGAATACTTAATATGATAGAACTGTAAATGATTTGTTTATATCGGTTGAAAAATAGGTCGGATATCATTTGCGGTACGGTGAGCAGTGACATTAGCAACATGATGCCGACTAACCGGATTGTGAGAACTACGCAAACCGATACCAGAAATGTCATGCCATATTCTATCAGACGTACGGGAAGTTTGCGGGTTGCCGCAAAATCCCAGTCAAAGGCTGTATATACGATATGCCGATAGAATAGTATGAATACGAGAATTAATCCGGCGGTATATAGTGAAAACAGAATTAAATCTGTATGGGTTATGGTCAGAATATTCCCGAAAAGAAACTCGCTTAATTCTGGTGTATATCCCGGTGTCATGAAGATGCAGATGATTCCGATAGCCATCCCCAATGCCCAGAACGCTGCGATCGCGGAGTCTTCACGAACTCCGTTTCTTCGGGACATCCATTCCACACCGAGTGCAGACAAGACTGCAAAAAATAGCGCGGATAAAGTCGGGCTGATTCCAAGAAAAAATCCGAGCCCCAACCCTCCGAAAGAAGCATGAGTGATCCCACCCGTAATAAATACCATACGACGAGTAACGATATAAGTCCCTATAATGCCTCCGGCCAGACCGATCAAGATGACTGCAAATAAAGCGTTCTGAAAAAAAGTATATTGTAATATGTCCGACATGATCTTACTAAAAAAAGAGATAAAAATATCAGGAATTTTCTCTTCGTTCTCCTACAATGAGCAGTACTTCGTCTTTTAACGAGTCGGGCAATTCTATTCCCCGGAGTTGGAGACTTCTGACCCATCCGGCAATCTCTTCACTGCGGAGCGTATATAACACTTCTCCGAATTCGGCAGTTTCGGCAGCATTATAGCTATCTGAGTGGCGGCCTTTAAAAATGTCGAGTTCTTCATCATTGTAATATTCTATATCTTTACTTACCGCTGCAAGCAAGCTTTCTTTTTCGCAGATTTCATGCATTCCGCAACATTCTGAATCATCGGGTTGCAGATGTTGCGGGTTCGGAATTTCTCCCGAATCTATTTTTTGTTTTAACTTCCGTTTGTAACGTTTATCCAACCATGCGGAAACGAATCCCAAGATAATGATGGATGCTATTATGTATAACATTTGTCTGTCGTTAGTTTTATTGTTCCCGTATATCAAACCCGGCGCTTTTCATATCGTCCCAGAAAGAAGGGTATGATTTGCTGACGACTTCCGGGTGATTGATTTGAATTCCCGGAAGTATGAATGCCGCCGGAGCAAAAGCCATAGCCATACGGTGATCGTCGTATGTGTCGATCGAAACGCTATCTCCTGTTTTACAACGTTCTCCGTTCCATTCGAGAATAGAATTTTGTATATCATTAATCTCATATCCCAATTTTCTTAGCTCCCGTTTCAGAGCTTCGATACGGTCGGTCTCTTTGATTTTGAGAGATTGTAAACCCGAAAATCTGAACGCTATATTCTTAAACGCGCAAGTCGTTACTAAAGTTTGTGCCAGATCGGGTTGATCGGAGAGGTCGAGCGTTAATTTTTTGCACCGCTCGCCATTGCGTCTGAGTTTTATTCCGGTTTCGGTAAACTGAGTATTTATTCCTAACGGAACAAAAAAATCGGCGATTTTGGAATCTCCTTGTACGCTGTTTTTTTGCAGTCCTATTAATTCTATTTCGGCTGAAGGAGATAAAGCCGCTATCTCATACCAATAAGATGCGGCCGACCAGTCCGATTCTACTTTGAATGCGGTAGGTTTATATTCTGCCGGAGCTACACGAATGACATTCCCGTTCCATTGAGCGGTAACACCGAACTGTTTCATCATTTGCAATGTCATGAGGATATACGGCTTCGAAATGATATTTCCGGAGAGAGTAAGCGTCAATCCTGCTTTCATATAAGGTGCGATCATCAGAAGAGCAGAAATATATTGAGAACTGACATTCCCGTTCAGGCTTAATTCCCCGCCTTCTAACGCGCTTCCGAAAATCCGAAGGGGAGGATAGCCTTCGTTTTCAATGTATTCGATACGAGCGCCTAATGAACGAAGAGCATCGACCAATAATCCGATAGGTCGTTGTTTCATTCGTTCAGACCCTGTAATTATCCATTCTCCTACGATTTTAGATAAGAATGCCGTCATAAATCGCATTGCCGTACCTGCGGCATGGATATCGAAATAGTTGTCATTTGACTCCAACGCTTTTACCATTACTTGCGTATCATCGCAATCCGATAAGTTTTGGATATTATATGGGCTGTAACTTAGTGCATTTAATATCAAAGCCCGGTTACTTATACTTTTCGATGCCGGAAGCTGTATCGTGATCCGGCAGGAAGATGGTGCGGTTATTTGGATATTCATGTCATTCTTTCTTATCGATTCGTGCAAAAATAACGAAAAATAAGACAACATCGATTCCTTATCGGAAAATTTAGACGACAGGCTCTTAACCTACTCTGAATTTTTGTAGAATTTCAGAAAAGGCGAACGGCGTATTAGATTAATTGTATTCTAAATCCGAAAGAAAGGCTTAAAATATCGGATAATCGAACATATCGGTTACTGCATGCATTCAATATATAGAGGTCGCAAGTACTTAATTCGTAAAAAAGAGACATTGTTCTGCGTATGAATTTTTTATCATAAAAAGATATCCGTTGTCCGAGTTGTACATGAGTACGTATTTTGGTAGAAAACCAATAATAACCGTTCGGATATTTTTTTGGTTCTTTGATCCATAAATTCCCGTCGAAAATCGTATTGATATATATACCGCAACTTAGAGGTTGTAAGCTCCAGCCTTTTCCGAGCCGTACAGACCAAGGAACATAATTTTCCCGTAATGTCATGGTAAGTTTGGTTCGATTGTTGCTGAAAGACGGGACAAATCCCCACAACACTTCTGTTTCCCAGTTTTTATTGTGACCGTAATTCCACCCGACACCTGCCGAAAGCAGACCCATTCCGCCTGCAAATTGAATTTTGGTATAACGTGGTATCATTTTTTGCCATGCCGTGAGAAGACGTTCGTTCGCATGATCCGTTTCTGTTTGTGCAAAAAGGCTTAGCGGATACACGGAAAACAGAATTACTAGCAAGTTAGAAAAAAATTTCTTCATAACTGTATTCATTTTGAGTTAAGGTGAATAGCAAGTAACTGCGTTTATCCATGGAAGGACATCCGTAATAGATTGTTCCGTCTTCGAAAATATCGGTTTCTTTTGTGTTATGTTCGTGAGCATGCAGGCAGAACCTCAGATTTTTGAAATTTTTCAATGTGTAATGAAAATATTCTGCAACATTATTATTGAATTGGTCGCAATACGGTTTAGCGTGCATTACGACAACGGTTTGTGTGTATTCATCTTGCCGGGTTGTCATTTCCGAATTCAGAAAATTGAAGTCCGGTACAGGATGTGAATAATCATATTCGAGGGCATTCGTATTTAAACATACGAATTTAGTTTTACCTGCTATAAAAGAGAAATTGTCAGTGCCGAATATCTCTTCGAAGACTGCTTTTCCGTTACCTAATACATCGTGATTTCCTATAAGAGTAACGTAAGGAACATTCAGTTTATTCATGATATCACGAGCCCAGATAAATTCCCTTGTTAATCCGAAATCTGAAACGTCTCCTCCGTGTATAACAAAATCTATATCATTTCGGGCGTTTACATGGTGTACGAAATCTTCGGTTTCGTCATAACAACGTTGGCTGTCGCCCATAAGAATAAAATGGATGGATTCTTTTGATGAGCAAGAATTCTCTATTTTTTCAATTTGTGTGTAATTAATTCCCTTATCGCCGTAAATACGGGTATCGTATGGATGATATTCTATTAATTCGCATCCCGAAAGGAATGATATTTCTATGCAGAAAATAATTTTTACGATATATTTTTTTATTGATTCAGGCATATATGTGACTTTTCAAAAGCAAAGGTAACGGGGAATGGAATATCGGGAAAGTTCTGATTTTCTCTAAAAATGCTCTAATCGTAATTTCTTGTAAGCGAACTTGTAAAATTGTTTTATATTTGTTGCAATAGAGTGTATTGTTTATGAAAGTGAGAGATATTCCGGTTATTTCGATGGAAAAAACTGTGAATCGGAATTATGTAGATGAACAGATTTCCGATGAATTTTTTATGTCCATACAAGGAAAAGTGCCTGATTCGGCTTTTAATTATCCGTTTCGTTTGGATGGTCTGATCATGATTGTATGTCGTAACGGAAATTGTGAATTGGTTATAGATCTTATTCGGTATTCGGTAAAACCGAACGACTTTTTCTTTATTTTACCCGGTTCTATTATTCAGTTAGGAGATAGAAGCGATGATCTTTTATTATATGCGATGGGAGCATCTACCGATTTTTTGTCAGACAAAAGTATGAAAGCTAATATTCAGCTCTTTCTGCATGTTAAGGATAATCCGAAAATTAACCTTGATGAGAAAGATTCTGAGATGTTGTTTTCTTTTATAGAGTTCATTCGGAGCAAATTGATGAGAACCGACCATATTTATCGTAAAGAGATCGTTCAGTCTTTGTTCATGGGATTTTGTTATGAAGTCAGTGCTATTTTTCGACGCACATTAATGGCTGCTCCTCAGCAGTTGAATAGAAATGAAATATTGTTTAAGGAATTGATGCAGCTAATTGTAACCCACTATAAAACAGAACGGAGTGTCGGCTTTTATGCCGGGAAGTTGTGCCTTACCGATAAGTATTTGACAAGAATAATACGTGAAGTAAGCGGAAAGACGATTTCGGAATGGATAAAGACCGCACTTATTTTTGATGCTAAATCACAGTTGAAATATACTCGAAAAACAATACAGGAGATTTCGAACGATCTGAATTTCCCGAACCCCTCTTTTTTCGGGAAATTTTTTAAGCAACATACAGGAATGACGCCTAAAGCATATCGGATGAGTTGATTTCTCAAAACATAAAAAATAATAAAAGCCGATTAGAGCCTGTTTAAATTTTACAGGGTCAGTTTTGAGAATTTCTTCTGAGTATGTTTTTCTGCTTTTACGAGGATGATAGCGGGCTATCTGACGAGGGAAAACGGGGAAAAAGACCGGAAGAAAATGCAAAAATGACCTGATAGTGTTTAGTATTTTTTTATTGGAAAATTTAAACAGCCTCTAATTTGTAGAAACGATTTTTTTTAGTGAAAAAAGAAAATAGTAATGCTGAAAAATAATTTATTTGTATATTTGGAAAGTTAAAAACAATCGTTCAGGTGTCTGGTTTTCATTATGTTTTGGCTGTTTGTACAGAATATCTTGGCGATTCCAAATAAAAATATATGGAGAGACGGGAATTTTTAAGAACAATCGCTTTGGCTGGCTTGGCTTCTACATTTAAATTTAGTGACGCAATGGATATTCTTGCTCAAAGCGGCAGGAATGTGAAAACCGGGGCTGCTTATGATCTTGTCGCTGTTATGGGAGGAGAACCGGAGATGATGTTTCGGAAAGCAATTGCAGAGATGGGAGGAATAGGCAAATTTGTGAAACCCGGTAATAAAGTCGTTGTTAAACCTAATATCGGATGGGATAAAGTTCCGGAACTTGCGGGGAATACGAATCCGAAACTCGTAAAAGAAATTATTTCTCAGTGTTATAAAGCAGGAGCGAAAGAGGTCGTCGTTTTTGATCATACTTGTGATGATTGGCGTAAATGCTATAAGAACAGTGGAATAGAAGATGCCGCAGAAGCTGCGAAAGCAAAAGTCGTTCCGGCTAATGAAGAGACTTATTACAGGGAAGTCGATCTTCCGCAGGGGAAGAATCTGCGTAAAGCGAAAATTCATAATGCGATTCTCGATTGTGATGTGTGGATAAATGTTCCTATTCTGAAACATCACGGTGGCGCTAATCTGACTATATCCATGAAAAATCACATGGGAATTGTTTGGGATAGAGGCGCTTTTCATAAGAATGATTTGCAACAGTGTATAGCAGATATTTGTACTTTCAGGAAACCTGCCGTGTTGAATGTCGTAGATGCTTATAGGGTATTGAAGAGTAATGGTCCGCGAGGAACTTCGGCAGCAGATGTCGTAACCCCCAAGGCTATTTTTATATCATCCGATATTGTCGCAGTAGATACCGCTGCCACCAAATTCTTTAATCAGATACGTACTATGCCGCTGGAAGATGTCGGACATTTGGCTAAGGGAGAAGCTTTGAAGATTGGTACGATGAATTTGGATGGACTGAAAGTCAAACGTTTAAAGATGTAATTATATTTTTGCTGTAAATCGAATTCTTATAAACTATGTTACGAAAAATACGCATAGGGATATCGCTTACGATATTTCTGTTGCTCACATTCTATTTAGTCGATTTTGCCGGAGTTTTGCCGGATTCTTTTCATGTCTTAGCTCATATACAATTTATTCCGGCGTTATTGGGTTTAAATGTCGGGATATTGTTGTTTCTGCTGGTATTAACGTGGTTGACCGGAAGATCGTATTGCTCTGCTATTTGTCCTTTGGGAATATTTCAAGATATAGTTATCTGGGTTTCCCGCAAACGAAATAAAAAGAAGCATTATGATTACCGTCGGGCATTAAACCGGTGGAGATGGGGAATATTGTTATTGATCGTAGTTGCCGGTTTTTCGGGTTTTATGATTTTGGTTAGTTTACTCGATCCTTATAGTGCTTACGGACGTATCGTAGTCAATGTTTTCAAGCCCTTGTATTTAGTCGTAAATAATTTCTTAACATGGATTTTTACGATGTTCGATAACTATACGTTTTACTATATGGATATTATCGTGACAAGTGTGTCGGCTTTAGTTATTGCCCTTATGACGTTATTGATTGTCGGCTATTTGGCATATCGTTATGGCAGAATATATTGTAATACCGTTTGTCCGGTTGGAACTTTATTGGGTTTTATTTCGAAGTATTCTCTTTTTAGAGTACATATCGATACCTCTAAGTGTAACGGTTGCGGGTTGTGTGCCCGTAAATGTAAGGCTTCTTGCATCGATAGTAAAAAGCATGAAATTGATTATAGCCGTTGTGTAGTTTGTTTTGATTGTATCGATAATTGTCATCAAGGAGCAATATCTTATACTTTGCGCTATAAAAAAGGATCGCCAAAAAATATTTCATCTGAAAGACCGGATATGTCGAAGCGTACTTTTGTCGCAACTCTGACCGCTGTTGCATTAACAGCACCGAAGTCGGCGGTAAGCCAGAGTATGAGGGTGCTTACAGGGAATAAACCTTATAAAAGAGAGCACCCTTTGTCTCCTCCGGGATCGATCAGCGCAGAGCATTTTAACCAACATTGTACGGCCTGCCATCTTTGTGTAAGCAAATGCCCCTCTCATGTGTTGAAACCTTCATTGTTAGAATACGGAATCGGAGGAATATTGCAGCCGGTGATGAGTTTTGAAAACGGTTTTTGTAATTATGATTGTACACTTTGTTCTGAAATCTGTCCGAATAAGGCGATATTACCCTTGACGAAAGAGGAGAAGCATCTTACACAGGTGGGACATGTGGTATTTATCGAGGAAAATTGTATTGTACACACCGATAATACCAATTGTGGAGCATGTGCCGAACATTGTCCTACTCAAGCTGTTACAATGGTTTCGTATAGGGATGGATTGACAATTCCTAAGATCAACCCTGATATTTGTGTAGGTTGCGGAGGGTGCGAATATGTATGTCCGGTGCGACCTTTCCGGGCAATCCATATAGAAGGAAATCCCGTTCACTTACAGGCAAAACCGATACAGATAAATAAAGAGGATGAAATGGAAATTGATGATTTCGGTTTTTAATAAATTGAATAATTCTTAACACAATACATACATACAACATGAAACATAAAACAAAATTGCTATTTGTCGTTTTCGTTTTTGTCTTGTCGGGAACGCTTTTTGCTCAAAAAGAGGTGTATAAAGACATGGATGCTCCTCAACATGAGCGGATTATGGATTTGTTATCTCGTTTAACGATCGAGGAAAAGATTTCTTTATTGCGGGCGACTTCTCCCGGAATTCCCCGATTGGAAATAAAAAAATATTATCATGGCAATGAAGCGTTGCATGGGATAGTACGTCCCGGTAATTTTACCGTATTTCCTCAAGCCATAGGATTGGCAAGTATGTGGAATCCCGATTTTCTGTATGAAATTTCTACTGTGATTTCGGATGAAGCACGTGCCCGTTGGAATGAGTTGAATCGGGGAAAAGATCAGAAACGTCTTTTCAGCGATCTGCTGACATTTTGGTCTCCGACAGTCAATATGGCTCGCGATCCCCGCTGGGGACGTACTCCAGAAACTTACGGGGAAGACCCTTTTCTCTCCGGTAAATTGGGAGTTGCCTTTGTGAAAGGGCTGCAGGGTAATGATTCTCGTTATTTAAAGGTCGTTTCTACACCGAAACACTTTGCTGCCAATAATGAAGAGCATAACCGTTTTGAATGTAATCCTCAAATATCTGAGCGGGATTTGAGAGAATATTATCTTCCGGCCTTTGAGCGTTGTATTATCGACGGTAAGGCTCAATCGATTATGACTGCATATAATGCCATTAACGATGTCCCCTGTACTTTGAATACGTGGTTATTAAAGAAAGTATTGCGCACCGATTGGGGATTTAACGGTTATGTCGTATCGGATTGTGGTGCTCCGAGCCTGCTGGTTACTCACCATAAATATGTGAAAACGCCTGAAGCGGCTGCTACATTGGCGTTGAAAGCCGGTCTTGACTTGGAATGCGGGGATAATGTTTATATTGATCCTTTAATGAATGCCTATAAGCAATATATGGTTAGTGAAGCTGAAATAGATACGGCGGCATACCGGATATTGCGTGCCCGCATGATGTTGGGACTGTTCGATGATCCTGCGAAAAACCCCTACAATGCCTTGTCTCCGTCGATCGTAGGATGCGAGAAACATAAAAATATGGCTCTTGAGGCGGCACGGCAGAGTCTTGTGTTGTTGAAAAACGAAAATAATTTTTTGCCGATAAATCCTAAAAAGGTGAAATCTATCGCTGTAGTCGGGATTAATGCCGGAAATTGTGAGTTCGGAGATTACAGCGGGAAACCGGTAAATGTTCCGGTGTCTGTTTTGGACGGAATCCGAAATCGAGTAGGAGATGATGTAAAAATCGTTTATGCACCTTGGAAATCTTCATCTTCAGGATATGAAATGATCACTAAAGCGAATTTTCCGAATGGATTGAAAGCCGAGTACTATAATAATAAACATTTACAGGGGAGTCCTCAAGTACGTATTGACGAAAATATAAATTTTGAACCGGCTAATCAAGCTCCCGATCCGTTCCTTCCCGAATCTCCGTTATCGATTCGATGGAGTGGTGATTTAGTTCCGTCTGTTTCAGGAAAATATACTCTTGCTTTTGCGACGGATGACGGATGTCGTTTGTATATAGATGATAAGATGGTGATCGATTCGTGGAAAAATAGAGGGTTGACAACCGATAGCGTAGTCGTGACATTAGAAAAAGATAAAAAGTATCGTTTGGTAGCCGAGTATTTCGATAATGCTGGAGAAGCTTCGGCTAAATTATATTGGCGTACTCCTGATTTTGAGAAAAAGGCTCTTCTCGACCTTTATGGAGATGCTAAAAAGGCTATTCAGGAATGCGATATGACGATTGCCGTTATGGGTATCAATAAGTCTATTGAACGAGAAGGTCGTGATCGTGACCATATTGAATTGCCTAAGGATCAGGAACTTTTTATTGAAGAGGCTTATAAGTTGAATCCCAAAATGGCAGTAGTATTGGTTGCCGGCAGTTCTTTGGCTGTAAATTGGATGGACGAACATGTCCCTGCGATCCTTAATGCATGGTATCCCGGAGAACAAGGAGGAACAACTGTTGCCGAAGCTTTGTTCGGGGATTATAATCCAGCCGGACGCTTACCGCTTACCTATTATCGCTCATTGGACGATCTTCCTCCTTTTGATGATTATGCCGTTCAAAAGAACCGAACATATATGTATTTCACCGGAAAACCTTTATATGCATTCGGTTACGGATTGAGTTATACGAAATTTGATTATCGTAAGCTGTCTGTCGATCAAGATGCCGAAAATGTGCGTCTGTCGTTTACGATAAAGAATAGCGGAAAGTATAATGGGGATGAAGTCGCTCAGGTTTATGTGCGGTTTCCTGAAATAGGAGTGAAAGTTCCTATAAAACAATTGAAGGGCTTTGAACGGGTACATATTGCTAAGGGGAAAACCATTCCGGTTACTATTACCGTACCTAAAAAAGAATTGCGTATATGGGATGAAAAGAAAAGTGAATTTTTTACTCCGTCAGGAAATTATGTTTTTATGGTAGGAGCATCTTCTGATGATATCCGATTGCAGCAAGTTGTTAAACTTTAGTACTCGTAAAATCAGAAAAATATCCTCGTAAGAAACTCTCAAAACTGACCCGAGTAAAATTTAGACAGGCTCTCAGGTTCGGGATATTTAACATTTACACTCTCTAAATATCACGATAAGAATATCGGTATATATTTAGAGAGTGTAAATGTAAATGGACTCTATTCTAATAACTTTGTTTACTGATTTGAAAATCTGTCAGAATTTTTCGTAATGGATTTTCTTTTCGTCGAACTTATTTTTAGGCGATTGTGAGCCATTCGGATAACCGATAGGTATAACGCAGAGCGGAATAATATTTTCAGGAATATTTGTATATTTCCGTACTGTATTTATACGATCCTCGTACGGGTAGGCTGCAGTCCAGACCGCACCCAGTTCGAGCGATTCGGCTGCTAATAAAATGTTTTCTGAAACTGCAGAACAATCGAGATACCAATAAGATGAGCGAATGGAGTCTCCGCATACGATGATAGCCATTGGTGCTTTATTCAGCATTTTTGCATAAGGTAACTCCGCAGCCATTGAATCGAGAGTAGAACGGTTTTGTATTACGATCAGTTCCCAAGGCCGAAGATCTCTCCCTGAGGGAGCGGCCATGCCGGCTTTTAATAATATCGCTATTTTTTCATTTTCGACCTTTTTGCCGATAAAATCCCGGACACTTTTTCGAGATAATATATTTTCTATGACTGGATTTTCGGTCTTTTCTGTTTGTTGTGATATTCCGGAACAACTATTTCCGAAAATAACAGATAGAATACATAATACGATTAATAAATTTTTCATGCGTTCTGAATTTGATTATTTATCGCTGGTTTGTCCTATTTCGCGGATTGCTCCGGTTTCAGGATAAAAAGTTACATGGGCCGGAGCTTTTTTGTTATCGAACATGTTAGGTGCTAATCCGAAAACGACACCGAATTGGGCAACTTGAAATTCTCCGGAGAAAATATTTTTTCCGTTATACGTTAAAGAAGCTTTGGCCTTTCCGGGAATATTATAAGCTAAAGCCCCTTTCGGCATTTCTTTGACTTTCCCTTTTGCGTCTACCGGGAGTTCCCCTTTTTCGGTAATTTTTAAATTTATGTAAATAGGGTCTCCGCTAAGGTCGGTTTTTCCCACTATTCCCGATACATCTGAAATGCGGAAAACTACTTCATTGGCAGTTTCTCCTTGGGGAATCCATGTGAAATGTTTTACAACGGTTTGTGTTTGAGTTGTTCCCATAAACAAAGCTGTGAGGTTTCTTTCTTGTTCGTCTAATTGTTGCAACATAAGTTTTAACGCTTCTCCGTCTGCCGGTTTTTGGTCGGAGTCACCTGTCGAAAGATCCATCCGGCTTTCACGTATCCGGTAAATCTGTTTGGCTGCTACTTCCGCCATTTTGGCTGTAGAACCTGAAATAAGCATTTCTTCGGTAAGAACAGAAGCATATCCATTGTTCTCTAATGGAGATGCAGTTTTCTTTTTCCCCTGACTGTCTGATATTTCATTGCTCGGCAAAGGATCGGTATTTACCGATAGTAATAAACCGTCTTTATTTAAAAACATATAGGGAGCACTTCCTGATTTAAATTGAACTAAGTATTGTTGATCTTTATCCGCTACTCCATAACTGCTGATCGTTGCTTTATCTAATTTCCATGAAGATTTGTCCTCAGTAATATTGACCGGTACACCCAGATATTTTTCTGCATATTTATAATACGGACCGGCTTTTACGATTGTTTGGGTAGCTATGACTTCTATATCGAAAACGGTCTTTGGTAAAGAGTAAATCAGCCCGTATTCATTGTGCTTTCCAGCCGTCAGTTTTGTTGTTTCCTGTGCAAAGGCACTTATAGTGCAGAGCAGGCAGAGAGATATGATTCCTTTTTTCATATTAGTCGGTTTTTTTATTCATAATATACGAATTTTACCCACATGCAAATATAAAATTAATTTGTGAATGAAAATACTGAATATCAGATTAAACTCTGTAATTATGCAGTTTTTTATATGCTTGTCCTATTTGGGAAATAATGTCTCCTGCAGTTATGTATTCCTGAGAATCTTTCTCTGCTGCCAGATCTCCTGCTGTTCCGTGAAGAAAAACGCCTAAGATTGCAGCCGGTATCGGGTGGTAACCTTGAGCCAACAATCCTGTGATCATTCCGGTCAGAGTATCTCCGCTCCCGGCAGTAGCCATTCCTGCATTTCCCGAACTGTTGAAGAGCACATCGCCTTTCGGTGTGACGATAGCGGTATTAGCCCCTTTTAAGACAATGATTATATGATAGCGAGTTGCTATTTCCCTTGCTTTGTTCAGCCGCTCATAAGAGGTGTCGTTTTTCCCGAATAATCGGTCGAACTCCAGATGATGAGGGGTCAGGATAGAATTTCTCGGAAGATTTTCGATCAATTCTGTATGTCCCGCCAACAAATTCAGTGCATCGGCATCCAATACTATCGGGCGTTTTATTTGTCCGAGCAATTTGTAAAACGCCCGGGCGGTTTCTTCGTGGCGACCTAAACCCGGACCGACGGCAATTGCGGAATAAGATCTATTTAAAACTATATCGGAAATATGAGAATCTTGTTTATCGGCAATAAATAACGCTTCCGGTACAGCTGTTTGAAGAATTCTTTCTCCGCATGCAGCCGACAGAACCGATACCAGCCCTGCTCCTGTGTGTAGTGTAGCTTGTGCAGCCAGTATTGCCGCTCCCATCATTCCTTTGCTCCCGGCAATTAATAGGGCATGTCCTACATTATGTTTGCTTACGAAGCGACTTCGTTTCATTACCATGCGAGCAGCTTCATCCGGTTCGATATAGTAGTATTTGGTTTCTGTCTGTTCGATAACATCAGGATGAATGCCGATATCGACAATTTTCCATTCTCCGGTGAATTGTTCGTTTTCGGCAAACATGAATGCTAATTTGGGATATTGAAATGTGATCGTGAGATCGGCCTGAATAATATTTCGGGGAATATTTTCTATGTTGTTTTCCCCGAAAAGTCCTGATGGCAGGTCAATAGACACGACAGTTGCATCAGAAGAATTGATATATTGTACCACAGACCCGAATCCTCCGGAAAGAGGTTTGCTCAATCCAGATCCGAATAATCCGTCTATAACAAGTGTTCCTTTAGTCAGTGTCGGAGGGATAAATTCGTTTATAATCTCCGTGAAGTGTGAGCCGCTGTGAGGGAATGTGTTTGTCGAATCGGATTGTTTTACCGATTTTGAGAATTTTATTCCTTCTATTGCTTGTAAACGGTCTCTGTTCTTAAGGCAGTCTTGAGACAGTTTTTGAAGCGGGTTAAACAGGTATATGCTGAGGGTGTAGCCTTCCTCTATCAACATTCGGGAGACAGCGAGTGCGTCGCCTCCGTTATTCCCAGGTCCTGCAAAGACGACAACCGGAGTGTTGCGTTTCCATCTGGATATGATTTCGAATGTGACTGATGAAGCAGCCCGTTCCATTAAATCAATAGACTTGATCGGTTCGTTTTCAATAGTAAACCGATCGAGTTTCTTTGTTTCGTTTGTAAAGAATATTTTCATTTTATATTGAATTTTGCAATGTAAAAAAGATAATTACAAAATAAATCGTTTAAAATTGGATAAATATAGAACTTTTGTCTAATTTCGCCGCTCAAATATCAACAAAGATAGCTATTTTTTATGAGTACGAGTATAATGAGACATCCAAAAGGTCTGTACCTTTTGTTCTTTACGGAGATGTGGGAGCGTTTTAGTTATTATGGCATGAGAGCTATGCTTATTTTGTATTTGACTAAGACGGCAATGGAAGGAGGCTTAGGATTCGATGCCAGGCAAGCGAGTCTTATTTATGGCTTTTTTACAGGGTTTGTTTATTTCACTCCGTTGATAGGAGGCTGGCTTGCCGATAATTATTTAGGGCAACGGAAATCGATAACGATCGGAGGTATTACGATGATGATCGGGCAATTCTGTTTGGCCGCAAAGGCCGATCCTGTATTCTTATCGTTGGGGTTGTTTTTATTGATTATAGGAAACGGCTTTTTTAAGCCGAATATTGCGGTTATCGTCGGAGACTTGTATAAACCTGATGATCCGAGAAAAGACTCTGCCTATACGATTTTTTATATGGGCGTTAATGTAGGGGCACTTATAGCACCTTTGATTACAGGATATTTGGCTATTACTTACGGGTATCGTTGGGGATTTGTTGCTGCCGGACTCGGGATGATGTTGGGACAGATATGCTATAATTTCTTGTCGAACCGTTTCCTCGGTGATCTTTGTAAAGAACCGGCGTTAAAAAAGGATGAAGACGGGAATGTGGAAAAAGAACCGTTAACCAAAGAGGAAAAAGACAGGACGATGGTTATTTTTATTCTTGTAGCTTTTTGTATTTTCTTTTGGGCTGGATTTGAACAAGCGGGTAGTTCTCTCACCCTTTATACTGACAAATACATTGATCGGAATGTTTTAGGGTTTGTTATTCCGACGGAATGGTTTCAGTCGGTAAATCCTGTTTTTATTATTCTGTTAGCTCCTTTATTTTCTATGTTTTGGGGATTTCTCTCTAAAAGGGGAAAGAATCCTTCGATACCGGTGAAAATGGCTATGGGTATGATTTTACTGGGATTAGGGTTTGTTTTGATGCTTGGGGCTGTGTGGCAACGAGGTGGAGATGATGCTTCACTTCTTGTAAAAGCTAATTTATTGTGGCTTTTGGGTACTTATCTGATGCATACGATGGGCGAGCTTTGTCTGTCCCCGATAGGTCTTTCTATGGTATCGAAATTATCCCCTGTCAGGCTGGCTTCTCTGATGATGGGAGTTTGGATGCTGAGTAGTTTCTTTGCGAATATAACAGCTGGTTTTATCGCTTCATTTTTCGTATCGTTGGGAGCGATGAGTATTTTCGCCGTTATTGCAGTTACTTCTATTTTACTCGGATTATTCTTATTGGCGGTTAGCAGGTGGCTTACCGGGAAAATGCACGGAGTGAAATAGCCTAAAAATACGTTTGTCCGAAGAGAAAAATAGTCGCTTATTTTTTGCAATAGGCATATTTGTTATACCTTTGCCGACTATAAATTCATTACATATCCAAGATCCGATGGACACTATTCAGATTAAAGACAAAACATTCAGGCCATATATCCGGCGAGAGGAAATTAAAGCTGCTATAGAAAATATCGCTGCTCGTATCAATAACGAATTAGCTGGGGAAAATCCTCTGTTTATCTGTGTTTTGAACGGAGCATTTGTCTTTGCTGCAGATCTTTTACGAGAAATAACGATCGAAAGCGAAATCACATTTATGCGCATGAAATCTTATTCCGGTACGCAATCGACAGGTGTCGTAAAGATTATTCATGGATTGGATGAGGATATCAAAGACCGTACGGTAATAGTCGTTGAGGATATTGTCGATACGGGTTTTACGATGCAACGGATTATTAATCAGTTGAAAGAAAGAGAACCGAAGCAGGTGAAAATCGCGACTTTGCTTTTTAAACCGAAAGCACTGAAATGCGATGTACATGTTGATTATGCAGCGCTTGAGATTCCTAATGATTTTATTGTGGGTTATGGGTTGGATTATGACGAACAGGGTCGTAATTTGAAAGATATTTATGTGATTGCGGATTAATAATCTTTGACCTTAAAATTTTAATACGGTGAAAAGGTGGCAATAAAGTGCACAAATAAACCGATATAAGTATGTTGAATATTGTAATTTTTGGAGCTCCGGGATCGGGAAAAGGTACTCAGAGCGATATGATTATTAAAAAGTACGGCTTGTTTCACATTTCTACGGGAGATGTTTTGAGAGCTGAAATGAAAAATGGTACGGAATTGGGGAAAATAGCTGAAGGTTATATTTCCAAAGGACAATTAGTTCCGGATGAACTCATTATCGATATGTTAGCTAAAGTGCTGGATTCGAATGAAGAAACGAAAAACGGTGTTATTTTTGACGGATTCCCTCGTACGATTCCTCAAGCCGAAGCCCTGAAAGCGATGTTGAAAGAACGGGGAGCAGAGGTTTCTGCTGTCGTAGGTCTTGAAGTCGAAGAAGAGGAGTTGATCGATCGTTTGATTAAACGCGGTCAAGTATCTGGTCGTTCGGATGATAACCTCGAAACGATAAAGAGCCGTTTAGATGTATATCACAATCAAACTACACCGTTGAAAGATTATTATATTAATGAAAAGAAATATAAAGCTATTCACGGAATGGGAACTATCGAATCTATCTTTTCAGCTATTGAAAAAGAGATAGATAACCTCTAAATAAACGAGAATTTTAGAGAGGCTGTATTCAGAGCGTATCGCGATGAGTTGCAGCCTCTTTTTTGTCTGTTTTGGATAAGCGGGCGAAAAAGCATTATCTTTGCAATTTAAGAGATTGATTTATAAATAAAAATCGTAAAATAGAGAATTTATGGCCGAATCTAATTTTGTTGATTATGTCAAGATATATTGTCGCTCCGGTAAGGGTGGGGCAGGATCTGCACACTTGCACCGTGAGAAGTTTATTACCAAAGGCGGCCCTGACGGGGGTGACGGAGGTAGGGGCGGTCATGTAATATTAAGAGCTAACAGGAACTATTGGACTCTTTTACACCTTAAATATTCACGTCATGTGTATGCCGGTCACGGCGGTTCGGGTGGAGCAAGCCGCAGTTTCGGAAAGGATGGAGAAGATCAGATCATAGAAGTTCCGTGCGGTACGGTTGTGTTCGATGCTGAAACCGGAGAATTCCTTTGTGAAGTGACGGAACACGGAGAAGAGGTTATTTTGTTAAAAGGTGGTCGGGGAGGATTGGGTAATTGGCATTTCCGTTCGGCAACAAATCAAACACCCCGTTATGCGCAGCCCGGAGAGCCGGCAATAGAAAAGTCTGTCATAATGGAATTGAAATTGTTGGCAGATGTCGGGTTGGTCGGTTTTCCCAATGCAGGAAAATCTACACTCTTATCGGTAGTCTCTGCGGCGAAACCTAAAATTGCAGATTATCCTTTTACTACATTAGAACCTAATTTGGGAATCGTTTCGTATAGAGATAATCGTTCTTTTGTAATGGCTGATATACCGGGTATTATAGAAGGCGCAAGTGAAGGGAAAGGCTTAGGTTTACGTTTTCTCCGACATATAGAGCGAAACGCTTTATTATTGTTTATGGTTCCGGCAGACTCGAAAGATATTCGGGAAGAATATGAAATATTGTTGAATGAAATAGCAAATTTCAATCCTGAACTATTAGATAAGCATCGGGTGTTAGCTATTACTAAATCGGATATGCTGGATGAAGAACTTACGGAGGCATTAAAAGCTGATCTTCCGGGTATTCCGTATGTGTTTATATCTTCTGTTACGGGACAGGGAATTACCGAATTAAAGGATATTTTGTGGGAAGAATTAAATAAGGAGGATAATAAGGCTGCTCCATTGACCCATCGTAATTTGGATATCAGTCATCGGGTAAAAGAGGAGGATGAGTTGTTGCTTGCCGGTGATGATGACGATGAGGAAGAGGAGGCTTATGAGGAATATGATTGGGACGAATGAAACCGATAAAAGTAGGAGATATAGAAATGTTGTCTTTCGAATCGTTAAATTCGTTTGACGGCATTTTCAATTTTGTTACGACTCGTAATGGTGTTATTGAAGGGAATCCTTACTCATCTTTTAATTTAGGAGTACACTCCGGAGAAGCTGTGTCCCGTGTATTAGAACGCAGAAATATTCTTAGAGAGACGCTTGGTATTGCTCCGGGACATTTTATTCTTCCTCGCCAGGTGCATGGCAGCGGAATTGCAATTGTCGATGACCACTTTTTGAAGATGTCTTCTGATGAGCAAAAAGAAGCCGTTTCTCAATCGGATGCTTTAATTACGAATATGCCTGAAGTCTGTATCGGTGTGACTACTGCCGATTGTGTCCCGGTATTGTTATATGATCCCGTTAAAAAGTGTATTGCGGCAATTCATGCCGGATGGAGAGGAACTGTGCAGCATATTGTATCTGTAGCAGTTCGGAGTATGTCTATTCATTTCGGTTCTTTGTCTGCCGATATTTATGCAGCAATAGGTCCGTCGATAGGATATGAACAGTTCGAGGTCGGAGATGAAGTATATGAAGCGTTTAAAAACTCATATTCTAATATAGATGAATTAAGTGCTCGGCATCCTGTTACAGGGAAGTATCATATCGATTTATGGAAAGCTAACCATACCGACTTGTGTAGTGTCGGTGTAGTGAAAAAACATATTGAAATTGCCGGTTTATGTACCAAAATTCATAATGACTTGTTTTTTTCGGCAAGAGCTTCGGGTTTAAAATCGGGCAGGTTTGTTTCCGGAATTTACATGAGGGAATAATAGGGATAATAAAAAACGCGATACATATTTTTTTGTACCGCGTTCTTTTTATAAGAAATCCTATTCTTATTTTTTTACGTATCGTTTATTTAACAGATCGACAATCTCGTTTGTGATATCATAAGACGGATCTATATAAAGCGTACTGGCATTGTTAAGAATAGCTTCGTATTTTTTGTCTTTATTGTATTCGTGAATAAAGTTGATGATAGAGTCATTCATTTGGCTCAGCATTTTTTGCTGTTCGCGCATATTTTCATCTTCGAGACGCTGAATATATTCTTGTAATTCTTGTTGTTTTTTCATTAGTCGTTGTTGCTCCTGTTGCAAGCGTTCTTGAGAAAGAAATGCATTATTCTGATATTTTCGCTGGAATTCGGCCATTTCTTTTTCTAATTGGCGGCCTTTCTCGTTAACATTGGCGCGTGAGTTTTCAGCGCGGCGTAATAACGATTCGTTTAAATCTTTTGCATAGTTATATTTTTGTAATAGAGAATCTATATTAACGTATGCGATAGGCAATTTGCCTGAAATAGAGGTAGTTTGTGCAGCAGGTGTTTCAGCTGATTTTTCAGTCGTATTATTTTTTTTGTTACACTGAACAAACAACATAACAATAGCGAATGCTAAAACAGAATGAATAAAGGGTCTGCTAATCTTCATAACTTTGAATTTTATTACTAACTTTATGTTTTATTTTTCTTTTAATAAATCTGCCAACTGTTTTCTATTACGATCGACAGAGTCGGTTGATAATGCACATGAAATACCTCTTTTTTTCATCTCCCTGTTTGCTCCGATGTGTGTGTTCGGAAATTTGCCGCCTTTAACGAATATTACCTTTATTCCTAAAAGAATAAATGCCAAAGCAACAATCGCCATAGTAAGAAGTATCGTATTCCACATTTTGATTATATTTGTATTGCAAATATAAGAAGAAACTCTGATTTAACAGGATTCTCGTTCGTATTTTGGCTATTATATCGGATAAACAGATATTTTTAACATTATTTCCGGTATGTGGTTAAGAAAAAAACGGGACATAAATAGGAGGAAAGAGAACATCGTATCAGGATAATGCGGTATATTCTTTTGAAGTGATTTAGAAATAATTTCAAGATTTTAATATTTTATAAAGAAGACTATGGATGTAAAGGATTTAAAGCCGGAGTTGATCTGGCACTATTTTGATGAAATAACAAAAGTTCCCAGACCTTCGAAGAAAGAAGGAAAGATACGTGCTTTTTTATTGAATTTTGCACGTGAACATCACTTGGATGCGAAAGAAGACGCAACGGGAAATATTGTTATTGCTAAAGCTGCAACTCGAGGATTTGAATCGACTCCCGGAGTGATTTTACAATCGCATATGGATATGGTATGTGAGAAAAATTCGGATGTTATTCATGATTTTGAGAATGACCCGATAGAAACATATATCGACGGAGAGTGGGTACGTGCCAAAGGTACGACTTTAGGTGCGGATAACGGAATCGGGATGGCTGCATCATTGGCCGTGTTAGCTTCGGATAATTTGCAGCACGGTCCTTTGGAAGCATTATTTACCGTAGATGAGGAAACCGGATTGACCGGAGCTTTTGGAATGAAAGAAGGTTTTATTTCAGGAGACTATTTGCTTAATCTCGATTCTGAAGATGAAGCTGAAATTTTCATAGGCTGTGCCGGAGGGATAGATACAACTTCTACTTTTACCTATAAACCGACGATGACACCTGCCGATTATTTTTATTTTCGGGTAAGTATTTCTAACTTGCAAGGAGGTCATTCGGGTAGTGATATCGATAAGGGATTGGGTAATGCCAATAAAATTTTAGCCCGTTTCTTATGCAGATGTTCTAAGAAGTATGATATGGTCCTATGTCGTATCGAAGGTGGAAATCTGCGGAATGCAATTCCTCGTGAAGCATCGGCTGTTATCGGTGTTCCTAAAAATGAGAAAGAAAAAATTCGAGTAGATCTGAATCTTTTCCACTCTATTATCGAAGAGGAATTATCTACCGTAGAACCGAATATGAAAATTACGATGGAGTCGGAAGGGCATCAGGATCGTTGTATCGATCGTCAAACGACTTTTGCTTTAATAAATGCTTTGAATGCTTGTCCTCATGGTGTAATATCTATGAGTCGTGATATTCCCGGACTTGTCGAGACTTCGACCAATTTAGCTTCTGTAAAAATGGTGGGAGAAGACCAAATTGTTGTTGCTACCAGCCAGCGGAGTTCGGTAGAATCTTTGAAGCAAGAAATAGCTTGCCGTGTAGAAAGCGTGTTTACATTGGCAGGTGCAGCGGCTACACATGGGGAAGGTTATCCCGGTTGGAAACCTAATCTTAAATCTGAGATATTAAATATTGCGGTAGCTGCTTATGAAGAATTGTATCATGTAACTCCTGAGGTAAAAGCGATTCATGCAGGTTTGGAGTGCGGTCTTTTCTTAACGAAATATCCGCATTTAGACATGATTTCTTTTGGTCCTACACTGAGAGGTGTTCATTCTCCGGATGAAAAGATGCATATTCCTGCTGTTGAAAAATTTTGGAATCATTTGGTGATGATTCTTAAAAAAGTATCGGAAAAGTATTCATAGTAAAATTTAGATAGACTCTGATGAAAATACCGGATATATCCTATTTAGGAAAATATCCGGTATTTGAAAATGATAGTGAGTGTAATTTTTGTTATTTTATTCGTATTGAATCTTATTATTTTTTAGGAGTACCTTTGGTTTGTCTTACTAATTGGATGGTTCCATCGGGATTGTAATATAGTTTGTCTACGCAAATAGAACGTAATTCGTGTTTTCCACCGGAAAGATCGCTGTTATGATAAAAGAGAAACCATTCGCCTTTGTATTCTACGATAGATCCGTGACTTGTACCTGAACCTGTTGCTTCCAGAATTACACCTTGGTAGGTCCATGGCCCTAATGGATTTGTACTGGTAGCATAAACCAGCCGGTTTCCTTCAGGATGGGGAACATTGTCGGAATACATCAGATAATAAATTCCGTTTCTTTTATGTACCCAGGCTCCTTCATGGAAATCTTTCAAACCTTCCATGCTACGCGGTTTTTCCGCCAGTTCCATCATATTGTCTTTCATTTTGGCACCGATAATTCTTCCGCAACCGCCGTGATAAAGATACGCTTGTCCGTCATCGTCAACAAATACACACGGGTCGATCATTCCGCAAGCATCATCGATACCTTTTATATATCCCTGTACTTTGAAGTCCTTTGCCGGATACTTGCTTGTCGCGATTCCGACTTTCCAGGAACAGTGCACATCTGAACTGCTCGGGTGGGGGAAATAGAAGTAATATGTACCATCCTTATATGCACAGTCGGGAGCCCACATAAAACCACCTTCGGGACGTCCCCAAGGAACTTGACTCGAATTCAGTATCTCTCCGTGATCTTTCCAGTTTACCATATCATCGGTAGAAAAGACGTGGTAACGATCCATCAGGTCACATCCGCGAGGAGGATCTACATCGTGAGAGGGGTAAACGTATAAGCGTCCGTCTTTCCATACATGGGCCGACGGGTCTGCTGTGAACATGTGTGTAATAAAGGGATTCGGACCTAAAGTCACCGGTGTTCCCTTTTTCTTCTTTTTAGCATTTGCTCCAGAAACAGTGGAAACCGATGTTCCTACTATCGCTGTTATAAGTAATGATATGAATAACAGTTTTTTTCTCATGATAATTGTGTTTTAGTTTGTATTATACAGTGCTTCGGTCTATCGTTATCAGGTATGTGTGCACCTGATAACGATAAAGTAACATTTACAGAGCAAAAGTTTGTTGTAAATTAATTTTCTGAGAAGAACTTCCTACTTGGAAAATATAACTGCCGGAAGGCGTTACAAACTTTCTCGTTTTTTCATCCCAATAGCGAAGATCTTTTTTCGGGATTGAGATAGATATATTTTTAGTCTGTCCTTTTTTGACATGAACCCTTTTAAAACCTTTCAATTGCTTGATCGGCATGTATGTTCCGGTCTCGGGATATTGCACATATACTTGAGCGACTTCGTCCCCATCGTATTTACCGGTATTCGAGATTGAGAACTGCACGTTGATCGTGTCCTGTTTTGATGCAATATTCAGTTTTCTGTAATTAAATTTGGTATAGCTGAGTCCATATCCGAATTCATATAGCGGTTTACCGGTAAAGTATTGATAAGTGCGGCCTTTTTTGATGGCGTAGTCATCGAATGGAGGCAATTCGTCCATCGAATTATAGAAAGTCAACGGCAAGCGTCCGCCCGGGTTATATTTCCCGAACAAGGCTTCGGCAACGGCTGTTCCTCCTTGTTCTCCGGGATACCAAGCATCGATAATTGCAGGAATATTTTCATCTATCCAGTTGATTGCGATAGAGCTTCCGGCAACCAGTACGACTACTGTCTTGGGGTTTATCCTATATATTTCCCGGATAAATTCTTGTTGATCAGCCGGTAATTCGAGCGTATATCGATCTTGACCTTCTCGTTCGATAGATTTATCTATACCCAATACGGCCACAGTGACGTCACACTCTTTAGCTGCTTTGCCCGCTTCGCCAAACATATCTATACGGTCACGGCTATCGAGGTCGGGAGCTTTCCAATAAAGACGGGCAAAACAATCGCCTCCGCCGTCGAAATATTCAACTTTGATTTTATATCTTTTTCCGGCTTCGAGGTTTACCAACACCTTATCATCTGTGGCAGGACGATCTACCCAAGAATCGATCAGTTTTTTGTCATCTAAATATAGACGGCAGCCGTCATCGGTTTTTAGAGTAAGCAGGTATTCCCCTGAAACGGTCGGGAGCAGATCCCCTGTCCATCTTGCCGACATCGGAGCTTTCGGAAGAAACGGATCTGGCGGTCTGTTTACCGGGTCATAGTATAACTCTTCTTCAGTGCGGACAGCCGGAGTTCCTTCCAGATTTTTATTATTGAAATATTCGGCTTTTAATCCGTTCGGGAAGAAACTTTTATTAATAGGTTCATAACCTGTCGCACTGGATACCCATGGCGCATGTACCACTTTCACCTGATCTCCTACCAGTCTTTTTATTCCTTCGAGTACCGTTACAGACTCGTTAACCGGCGTTCCGCTATAATCACCGAATTCGCAACGATCGGCATTGATCCCTACCACGGCGATCGATTTGATTTTTTTCGGATTGATCGGTAAGAAGTTATTTTCGTTTTTCAGCAACACGAGACTCTGTCGAGCTGTTTCGAGAGCTAATTCTTGATGCTCTTTACATCCGACTTTTTCGGGGCTTATCTTGTTGTAAGGGTTTTGTTCCGGATCATCGAATAGTCCGAGTAGCATACGTCCTCGAAGCAAATGATAAGCAATGGAGTCGATGTCGGCATCACTTACTCGATAGTTATAATATGCATTCAATAACGGCTGTGTATATACATTATCGGCACACTCCATATCCGATCCGGCTTTAGCCATCAGTACAGCAGCCGTTTCATAATCTTTTACGTATTTGTGATGAGTGACCATCCATGCAGGAGCACTGCAGTCAGTTACTATATAACCTTGAAATCCCCAGTCTTGACGGAGGACTTTTTTCATCAGGTAGGTATTTACCGTGCAAGGGATTCCGTTGACAGCATTATAGGCAGTCATAATCGATTGAGCTTTACCTTCTACGATACATTTCTCAAATGAGGGAAGATAATATTCCCGCAAGTCACGTTCCGACACTATGGCGTTACAGCGTGATCTATTATGCTCTTCGTTATTTACCGCAAAATGTTTGGGTGTTGCTACGGCTTTCAGATATTTGGGGTGATTTCCTTGCAGCCCTTTTACGAAAGCGCATCCGAGAGTTCCTGTTAAATGGGGATCTTCTCCATAAGTTTCAGGTGTACGTCCCCAGCGGGGATCGCGAGCCATATTTACCGTAGGAGACCAGAACGAGAGCAGGTCGCTCGAACCGTCGAGTTGTTTTTTTCCTAATCCTAATGCATTCCATTTTCCTCGAGCTTCATCAGAGATGGCAGTCGATATTTTGTATATCAGTTCAGGATTCCATGAGGCTGCCATACCGATTGCTTGAGGGAATACGGTAAATTTTCCGGGACGAACGATTCCATGCAACGCTTCATTGCCATGATAATATTTGTCTATCTCTAATCGAGGAATTCCTGGAGCATTGTGTATCATTAACGATACTTTCTCTTCGACTGTCATTCTGGAAAGGAGATCCATAACTCTGTCATGAATAGGAGCATCCATGTCCTTGTATAACGGTTGTTCGTTTTGGGCATGAAGTGTTAAAGCCATGAATAGACCGACTCCAGACAGTGCTTTTCGCATTAAATTCATTTTTTTTGTCATAAGCAGGTGGGATTATAGATTTAATGTATTGAAAGATTTCGGGCTTACTTTTAGATTGAGATATTTCCCTTTGAGTGAGAGAGAAATGTTCTTTTCCTGATTGTCTCGGTTTACGATTAATACCGTGATTTTTCCGTCAGGATTTTCAAAAGCGAGAATATTTTCTTGATTGTCCGGAGTTTGCAATCGATAAGCTCCGGGAACGATATAATGACACAAATGCTTCATCAAATAGAATTCAGGATGATAGATGACATCTCCGTTCTCGGTATTGATAGTAATCAGCGAGTTTTGTTTCCATCCCCACGGGCTTATTCCGTTTTGGTCGAGTATCATGTTCCAGTAGGTAAATACCCGAGCTCCGTTTCTTAAATAATGACTGATTTGCCACCACGTATGTTCTGCTGCGCCCCAGTCATTCGATCCGTTACCGCATTCGGCCTCGGTATGCATCATTTTCAGATGTGGATATTCTTTGTGTATAGTCGGTATTGCTCCTTTTCCGTCCCATTGAAATCCTACTCCTTTGATATATTTCGATGCAATAGGATCATCGAGAGCTGTTTTGGTGTATTGAGGGTTGTCCCGGTTGATCGTTCCGAAAAAGATTTCGGTTTGAATGTTTTCTTTTTCGAATTTCGGACCTAAGAACTTACCGATGAAGTATGCCATATCTTCAGGACGCCAAGTACAACTGGCGTATTTTTGGGTAGAACAGGGCTCATTTTGAATATTAATAGCTTCAATTTTGATACCTTCTTTCTCATAAGCTTGAACGAATTTGGTGAAATAGAGAGCGTAGGCATCTAAATATCCCGGTTGCATCTTAAATCCGGTGGTAGGCAGTTCTAGTGCTCTTTTTTGCGGTAATCCGTTATGATTGACGGGGCTGTTATCATATTCGCTGGCATAGTGATTATTAGTTTTCATCCATGCCGGCGGACACCAAGGTGATGCCCAAATTTTCAGTCCCGGATGTATTTTTTGAGCTTCTTTAATATAACGCATCAATATATGCCTGTCTCTGTCGATACTGAAATTAATCATATCGAAGTCGTCGGCAACATCGTTGAGTGAGTAGAAATTCATGGCGAAATCGCTTGCTCCTATCGGCATTCTGCAGTAGGTATAGTTGGATTCTTGCGGGCTGAACAAATTATAAAGAATTTCATTCTTTTTTTCTTCGGGAAGAGTACATAGAGCATCCCATCCGAGCTCATTGAATGTCCCCCCCAAGCCATCTATATATTGTGCTTTTTCATTTGATATGCGGATGATTTCTCCTGTTTGTTCCGGAGTATCCGACCATTTTATTCCCTTTCCGTTTTTCCAATAATTATCTTGAGTAGAGTATTTCCATTCAACTTTTTGAGCAGAAATTCCGGCACAGAAAATGACCGATAAAAATGCTGTGGATATTGATTTAATGTTCATAATCGTTTTTTTAGAGTTTTATAGATAAAGTATTGAAAGATTTCGGTTTGAGACTTAGATTCAATACGTTCCCGTTGATTGAAACCGTCATATTTTTGATTTTGTCTTCTTTATTGGCAACGAGAATTATTGTTTTTCCTTCTTTATTTCTGAAAGCTAATAAGTTTTCATCCTGCCCCAATGTTTTCAGTTTGTGATCTCCGGGTTTTACATAATGGCTGAGATGTTTCATAACATAAAATTCAGGAGTGTAATTGATCTGTTTCGTTTTGGAATCGATAACGATCATCGCATTCTGACTCCATCCCCAAGTACTCGTCCCTTTATCCTGTAAGACCATATTCCAGTACATATAGGCATTTGCTCCGCCACCGATATATTTTCTGATCAAATCGAATGTATGTTCTGCCGCACCCCAGTCGAAAGTTCCGCCTCCGGCTTCGTTTTCGGTTTGCATCAATCTTATTTTCGGATATTTTCTGTGAATTTCAGCAATAATATCTTTACCTTCCCACTGTAATCCGATACCTTTAATATATTTTCTGGCTTTAGGATCGTTCATTATGTGGTTCACGTCTTCCATACGGTTACAGTTGAGTGTGCCGAGCCATAATTCTACATTTGGGAGTTCTTTTTTAAATAACGGACCTAAATGATTAGCTATGAAATTCCGCATTGCTTCGGGAGTCCACAGACAATTCGGCCATTGTTGACGGGAATAAGGCTCGTTTTGGAATTGTAACATCGATACATTTATTCCTTCTTTGCGATAAGCCTTGATATATTTCGACAGGTAAAGAGCATGAGCATCGAGGTATTTCTTTTCTTGAATAAAGTGATCGTCTGCCGCTACTTGGTTTTCGTCTTTGAGGTCATTATGATCACCCGGCTTGGTCGCATAGTGACGGGTTGTTTTCATCCAAGTAGGTGGACTCCAAGGGCAAGCCCATAATTTCATGTCCGGGTTTATCGCTAATGCTGATTTTAAATAGGGGATAAGAGCTTCTTTATCTCGTTCTATACTGAAATTTTTCATTTTGAAATCGCCTTCCGTATCATTCAGGCTATACCAGTTTCGGGAGAAATCATTTCCACCTATGGGTGTCCGGCAGTAAGTAAAACATACTCCTTCAGTAGGGTGGAATAGAGAGTTCAGTACCTCCTGTTTCTTTTGAGGATCGAGAAGATTAAGTGCATCCCAACCCAATTCGTTGAAACACCCTCCGAAACCATCGATTACCTGTTCTTTGTAGGGGGTGATCAGAACATCATATTTAACCTGATTTTGGGCTTTGGAAATGGTTACATTATGTTCGTTCTGCCATCGGTCGGTATTTGTTGTGTATTTCCATTCGATTTGTTGCGCAGAACAGAAATGTGCAATGCTGATACAGCATAAAATCGGGATGAATTTTTTTCCTGTTTTCATAAATATATATTATATAATGTATTTGGGTAATTTAATCTTGCGGATAGGGGTGCGCCGATGGAGGAACGTTGTTCATATCACTACCCCAATCGGTATTACGTTTGTTTCCCATTATAAATTCAAGTTTTCCTCCGTCTTTTATATCATCGTGAGAAAACCAAGGTTTTTCCCATTCTTTGCCGTTCAGTTTTGCAGACTGTATATATTTATTTTCTTCGGAGCAGTGCTTTCCGATGATTCGGAATGTTTTTCCGTTGCTTAATTTTATTTTTATTTCATTGAAGAACGGGCTTCCGATATTATAGGATGGAGATCCCGGAGTAACCGGATAAAAGCCCATCATAGAAAAAACCACGAAAGAGGAAAGTCCGCCTCCGTCTTCGTCTCCGGGAACACCCATCACATCGTTTCTGAACCATTGATGTACGAGGTCTCTGATTCTTTTTTGTGTTTTCCATGGTTTACCTACATAATTATATAAGTAAGGAATGTGTAGAGAAGGTTCATTTGCCATGGAAAATTGTCCGACATTCCCTGTTTGATCGGGTAATTGGGCGTAGAATTCATATTTATTGCGACCTAACCATTCGCTGAATGTTTGATCGAGATTTTCTGAGAATTTTTCGGCACCACCCATTAAATTCACCAAATCTCCAATATTATGTTGTACATCCCAGCGATATGTCCATCCGTTGTTTTCTGCATAATAATCTCGTGCACCTATACCTCCTGAAAAACGATAATCGAACGGTTCTATGAAGTTCCCGTTTTTATCTTTCGGATGAAAGAACGACGTTTGAGGATTAAAAACATTGCGGTAATTATAAGAACATTTCAGATAATATTCCGATTCATCTTTTTTATTTAAGGCCGCGGCTATTCGCGACAAGCACCATTGGTCGTAAGCCGTTCCCAAAGTGACGGGGATCGGTTGGCGTTTCTCAAAACCGTTTACTTCGGGGACTGTTTCTTTTTCTCCCGGGGCTAAAGCCGGGATATATCCGTTTTCTTTGTAAAAACGGTCGAGCCATCCGGCATCTCCCGAAGACCATGGCGCAAGAGTCTTTTCCTCTATTCCTTTACGGGTGTATTCGTAAGCTTTTTTCAGATCGAAGTTCCGGAGACCTTTTTCCCATGCATCGGCAATCGTTGCAACACCGTGGTTGCAGTTCATCCTGCGTGAATCTCCGGTTATCGCCGGGAATGTCGGGAACCACTGTTTTTCCGATAACTCTGCAGCTCGGATAAATGAAACGAGAATATCGTTTTCGACATCTGCATCGATCAATGTACGCAGCGGATGCGTTGCCCGGTAGGTATCCCATAACCAATCGTCCGTATAGTAGGCATGGCCATCGTCCTTGTGTACTTTCCGGTCGGATGCACAGTAATAGTAACCGTCTTCACTGATATTTACCGGACGTTCATAACAACGGTACAAAGAGGTGTAAAAAACGGTTTTATCATTTTCAGTTCCACCTTTTACTTCGATTTTCCCTAGAGCTTCGTTCCATATTTTGCGTCCGTTGTTTTTTGCCTTGTCGAAATTGAAATCGGGTATTTCATTTTGTAAGTTTTTCTTTGCTTGTTCTATACTGATAAACGAAATTCCGTATTTGGCATTTATTTGTTTTTGACCGTCAAAACAAAAAACGGCACAAGAATTGTCTCCGGAGGTTTTGGTTTGTGCAGTGTTTATTTTTTTATCTTTCAATATCCCTGATTTTGAAGGTATAATATCAGTTTCGAGATAGATATATACTCGGGTATTTCCCCATGTATTTTGGTATCCCTTGATTGAGTTTCCATCGATTTCCATTTCTCCGTTTCCGGAATTTAGAATAAGATATCCCGGTTTATTTTGAGTATATGTCAATCGATAGATCGCAGCCCTGTATGTAGGGGTAAATTCGGCTTTTATCTGTTGGTTGTCGATATCCGATTTGTAATAATAAGGCATAATCTGTTCATTGTCATAATCTGTTCTGATAACGGGAGACAGTTGAGACTCATTCCCTTGAAATGCAGATAAATTAAAACAACAGTTTTCCCGGTGATTGACTACGATTATCGGAAGTCCGTGAATATGGCTTTCTGTATGGTCTCCTCGTTGAGGATATATGCGCAGCATTCCGTTCGGCAGATGTACGGTAGGATAGGTCGGTTTCAGCAAATGGCTGATGTTGCCTATATAAGGGTTCACATAATCGACAGGAGACTTTTTTGCATATATGCTATATGAAAAAAAGAAAATAAATAAGATCGGTAGGAAAATGTTTCTCATACGTATCGGTATTTTTTGTGTGTTTCGTTTCGTAAAGATACTTCCGAAAAGGTTGTTTTTTATATAAAAAATGAGTCTAAAAATAGCATTTTAGACTCATTTTGCTCTTAAATTGAAGTGTCATGCATTATTTATAACGATCGTACACCCTTTTCTTCCATGGTGATCCAGCAATCTTCGGTCCATGTATTGTTATTATTACTTTCATCCGTTACCGTAACATTAGTGTCGAAGTATTTGTAGTGCAGATAGAATATCTGTCTACCTTTTTTATCTATTTCATAGTAATTATCTTCGGCTCCGCCGATCATTTCCACTTGCAGACTTCCGCAGGGAGTTATGGTAATGGATTTGTCGTCATTGATTGTAAGATACATGCCGTATTTATCGATATCCTCTTTAGTCACTTTACCCGGTGTATAAGTATGAGTCCCGACAAATACCCGTACTCGGTTTTTATTGATCGGAGCTACGACTCGGGTTACGTTCGAACCGTTGGCTTTGTCTCCGATGGTGGTATGCTTGATCTCGGTACCCGCTGTTTGATAGTGGGTCGTCGATTCCATAGTCGCATACTCGTTTTTAAGTACGACTTGATATAGAACCTGTTGTTTGTCCGGATTGATCTCATAGTTCGAGGTGCTTTTTATCCGGAGCGGAATCATATAGATCGAATCGGGACTCAGACCTTCGGGATTGACAAAAATAGGTACTAAGGCATAGTTATCTTCGCTGTTTGCTTTCAGTACGGTTTGGTAAGTCGGGATATTATATCTGTCGGATTTCAGTTCTTTGGCGAATTTCGATTCTTCGATATCGAAGTTTATTTTGTTGTATTGGGCAAGGACTTGGTCATCCGGTTCCAACTCTATCGTAACATCTTGTGTGACATGTTCAGTGCCCCCGCAGCAAACACTTATATATCCGGTACTTTCTTTCCCGAATTCATGTACGGACTGAAAAGCCTTATTATCATCGCTCAAAAGATAGATGACTTTTTTATATAATTCGCCTTCGAACTGTTCGTCTTCGTTACATCCGGTTATTCCGGTCAGGGTTAGAAGAAGTAGTCCTATATTTAATATTTTTTTCATAATAAACTGTATTGTTTTTGTTATTTATGTCATTACCATCCCGGATTTTGGTCCAATAAACGGGATTTCAATATCTCATTCCGTTCTATCGGTAAGAATACGGTTTTCTTATCGACAACCCGGTTCCTGTAATCGGAGTGGGTCATAATCGTGCGGGTATAGTAGCCATCGTTGAGACCGGCATTAACATTCATTCCGCTTATGGGCACATTTTCTTCTTCTTCATAAGTACCCCACCGACGTACATCGTAGAAACGACGTCCTTCGCACAAGAATTCGATAAAACGTTCTCTCTTTATCTGCTCATCCATTGCATCTTCCGAAGTGTATTGTTCCGGTTTCAAAGCGGGAAGTCCCGAGCGGAAACGTACTTGGTTGAATGCAAATAACATGTCTTCCAGATTCGAATTTCTGGAGAGTGTGTAGGTTTGTCCGCTGGGCAGAGTTACCGTATGCGAACTTTGTAAATGATTGATTGCTTCGGCATAAGAAAGCAAAATTTCTGCATACCGGATAATCGGGAACACCTTATTTACCCGTGTCGCACCGTTTCCGTTATACCAGTTATCTTCCGGATGGATATACTTTTTCAGCACATATCCGGTTATACATGTATTTTGCTCTTGTTGTGAAGAACCGGCCGTTTGAGGCCCTGCATTTCCTCCGTTGTAATAATATACGGTTTGGTTTCTGACATCGGTATTTGTGCAAGAGGTGGCCGGCCAATAGCAGCCGTTGAATCCTACGCAAGCATAAAACCGCATTTCCCGGTTTACATACATATTGTATGTTCCTCTTAGTAAGCGGTATCCGGAGAAATATTTTAAGACCCGGGAGTTCCCGGTTTCGCTGTATTCACCGGTGGCTCGTGCTTCCTCTATCGTTTTCCCGTCTTGCATCAGGTAGGCATCGATCACTTTTTGGGTCAGACACATTGCATTGTATCCTCCCATGTAGATGGGGAATGATTGGCGAGTATATTCCCGTATTTTATCCGAATATTTACCCCAAATCAATTCTTTGTTTTGTACCGGATAGGTAGTTCCGTTGAACATGTTGGTATATGATTTCAACGGATCGATATTTCCTGCTCCATAAGGAAAATCGGCATTCGATACATTTTCGGGTAGTTCCGGAGTGACTTCTGTTGCGTCTCCTCCAGGTTTAGAATAAACGCGTTCTGCTGTATGAAGTGTGTAACGGCCCATATCCATTACCCGTTTGGCTGCTGCGGCAGCTAACGCCCATTTCCGTTCATCGTAGGTTTGTGATACATAATAAACTCCATCGGATTTACGTTTCCAGTTTCCGAAATAGCGGTATGCTGCCGATCCTCCGTTGAATGCAGGGCTGGCTGCATGCAGTCGCACCCGGGCGATCAGGGCGTATGCCGCACCTTTGGTCGGACGACCGAAATTTAAAATCGGGGCATCTGCGGGGATATTTTGGGCAGCTAATTCGAATTCGGAACAGATATAATCGACCGTTTCATCGAATGTGCTGCGTTGCCGTTCGTAGTACGATGCGTCTTGATTGTTGTCGAAAACCAAATCTCCGACAATCACTGCCGGTCCGTAATTCATCAGGATGAAATAGTAGGCATATCCTCTGAGGAAATGGGTATATCCGATCAATTCTGCCCGTTGCAATGGGGTAATGTCTTTACATTCTCCGATACGGGCAAGAATCATATTGGCTTTCCGAATCACTTTGTAAGCCGGATCCCATGAATTCATACTACATAGATTTGACGGACTTACTTCTCCTAAAGTCAGGGCTTTTCCGTGAAATAGATCCTGTTTCATAAGTGTGAAGATTTCATCGGAAGCTGTTACTCCGGGAGTTACATCATCTCCGAAGATGGCGCTTTCATCGGGAAGTTCTCCGGCTGCTCCCCAGAGATATTTTTCCAAATTTTTTCGAGATGCGAATACCGAGTCGTATTTTAAGGTATCGTCGAAGTAGTGATCGACATCGAGGAAATCGTCACATGAGCTGATTATGCCGATAATCGGTAATGCTACGATAAGCCAGACTATCTTTTTTATATTGTTCATAATTGTCGAAATTTTTTCGTAATGTTTTTGTTAGAAGTTTACATACATCTGGAATGCGTACTGAGTAGGAATCGGGTAGGCGCCACCGTTATGATCGGCTTGTTCCGGATCCCATAATTTCTCCGGTCCCCATACGCAGAGATTCGATATGACAAATTGCAGGTCTAAGGATCTTACGCCTAACGTTTTCAGAATTTTTCCGGCGGTCAGATTATAGTTTAAGTTGATTTCCTGCAATCTCAAATAACGAGAATTGCCTTTCCAGAAAGTAGAGAACTGCGTGTTGTTTGCGCTTTTCCCGTAACTTAATCTCGGGAATCTGGCATTCGGATTTTCCGTAGAGGGATCACCTGAATAGGAAGCCGGAGTCCAACGGTTTTTCTGGTCGGCAACGATTTTCAGTACGTTACCGGTAGCTCCATTATAGAACGGAATATAGCCTTCACCGTTTTTTCCTTTATCCCAATATCCGTTGTCGTCTACATAGTAGTAATCGGTATTTCCGGTTCCTTTGAACAAGATTCCTAATGTAAATTGTTTGTAACGGAATTCACCTCCGAAACCATACATCAGACGCGGATAGTTCGGATAAGATAAAGGTACTTTATCATCTTCATCGATTACCCCGTCACCGTTTACATCTTTGTATTTGATGTCTCCCGCCATATATTCACCGAATGTCTGTTTCGGGCTTTGTGCCACATCCTGTTCGTCTCGGAAAAGACCTAAAGCGATATATCCTCGGAAAGCGTTGTTGACATATCCCGTGTAGTTTTGGTATTCATATGGTTGGAATGCCTGTTCCCAGTTTTCCACTTTGTTGGCGGAATAGGTGAAATTACCGCGGAGCGTAAGAGTCATGTCTTTGCCGAAATCTTGGGTGAACGAGATGTTTCCGTCCGAACCGTAACTTTTCATTTTTCCTACGTTTCCGAAAGGCATTTGAGTCAGCCCCACATAACTCGGAATTTGAGAACGTCTTTGGTAAATTCCATCGCGTTTATCCTGGAAGAAATCGACAACGAATTGTAGCTTTTCGTTGAATAAACGTCCTTCGATACCTAAGTCGGCTTTTTTGGCTTTTTCCCATCTTAAATTGTTGGCACCGACCCGTTCTTCTGTAATATATCCGCTACTGCTTCCCCAACCTCCTCCGTCACCATCGACCATGAGAGTCAAATAGGGAAAACGTTCATCGGTTAATCGGTCGTTACCTACCGTACCGTAAGATGCCCGGATTTTCAAGAAATTCAGCCAAGGCAATCCCCGTTGCATAAATTCATATTGAGTGGGAATCCAACCTACGGCAACCGAAGGGAAGAATCCGAACCGATGTCCGGATTGGAAGTTTTCAGATCCGGTATATCCGAAGTTTACGTCCATGAAGTAGGTATCCCGAAATCCGTAAGTAATACGTCCGGATAATCCTTGGTAGCGTATAGGTATGGCATACATGCTTCGTAATGTTTCTGCCTTAGCGTCTATGTCTTTATTCATTCGTTGTTCGCTGCTCATGTAATAGTAAAGCAATGCGGATAGTCGGTGTTCTTTGGCAACTGTGGTTTCGTAAGTGGCCGTTGTTTCGAAATGTACTTTATAGAATTGTTCATCTTCATGGGTATATTTGGCCGGTTCTGATTCTACACGTTTGATGATACCGAGTTCTCCGGTATATTTACGAGTTTGGGCATAGTACATTTCGGGACGGATCGACCGGATCTCTTTCAGGTTCGTTTCGGTGTCATAAGCACCTTGCGCCCGGATTTTCAATCCTTTCAGGAGCATGGAGAGATCCTGTTTCAATTCCAATGTCGCTTTTCCCCGGTAATGGCGGATATTGGTCATACCTGTTTTGTTTAACATCACGTATGGAGAATATGCATTATCGACGCCATAAGCCGGCAGATGTCCTGTCGAATAGATTGTCGGAATGGTAATCGGAGTCAAATTGCGTTGAGTCGCCCAAAGCGCATCCGTATCATTGTTCCCCGGTTCCGATTTGGTGGAGATAAATCCGTCGGCACCGAAATAGAGAGCCGTACTTTTCGTAAGATTTATATCCAGATTCGAACGGTAATTTACCGTGCGGTATCCCACTTTTGCCGAATATTTAGAGTTCTTGTCCTGTTTATAGGCTGCCGATTCATTGGACATACCCATACTTAAATAATAACGGGCCAGGCTACCTCCGCCTCGGGCATTGATGAAGTAGGTCTGTTGTAAAGCATTCTTGTGTAAAAGTTCGTCTTGCCAGTTTACATCAGGATAAAGATCCGGGTCGAGTTGGTATTTGATCAAATCCATTTCTATATCCGAGTATAGGGGTCTGTCACCTCGTACAACTCGAGCTTCATTTGCCAATTTGGCATATTCGTATGAATTCAGGTATTCGGGCATGTTTGTCAAATGCGAAACGGTCAGATTGATACGTCCGGTGATTTGCAACCGATCGGCAGTACCTCTTTTGGTGGTTATCAATACGACACCGTTTGCACCTCTTACTCCATAAACGGCTGTTGCCGAAGCATCTTTCAAGACCGAGAAACTTTCGATATCGGCAGGGTCCACTTCACTCAAATCGCCTTCTAATCCGTCGATCAAAACGAGTGCGCTACTATTTGCTCCAAACGTTCCGATACCCCGGATCCAGAATTCCGAAATATTCTTCCCCGGTTCTCCGCTTCGTTGTACCGAAATGATACCCGGAATACGACCGCCTAACATATTGGCGAGGTTTGTAGCCGGAGTTTGGAGCTCTTTTACATTGACATTGGTCACGGCACCTACTACGCTTATTTTCCGTTGAGTTCCCATACCGACAACAACCGCCTCTTCAATCTGGTGATCTGATGGAGTCAGTTTGATTCTCAGATCGCTTTTAGGTCTGGTAATAGCGGTTTCCGAAGGAGCATAACCTAAAAACGAAACGACTAGAATATCGTTTTTTTGGACTTTTAACGAGAACTTTCCGTCAACATCTGTGGCGGTTCCCATACCTGCCCTATCCTTGGCGTACACACTGGCTCCGGGAACCGGTGTGTCGGTTTCATCCACTACCGTACCCGATACCGTAAATGTTTTAGCGGCTTGCTGTGCAAATGCGGTGATCTGACAGCACGCTAATAAGATTATAAATATGATTTTTTTCATTATGGTAGATTTTAATTATTCGATGCAATTAAGGTTATTCGATGGCCAGACGGCGGATACATTGGTTCTCATAATCTCCGATATAAATAATTCCCTCTTTATTGATACAAACTCCGTGAGGACGGTTGAATAGGGCTACATCCGGGTCACCATCCTGATATCCGGCTACACCGGCTTGTCCGATTACGGTACTGACCTGTCCTTGAGGCGTCACTTTTCGGATTACATGGTTTTCCGTATCGGCGATGTAAAGATTGTCATCTTCATCGAGAATCAATTGGCGGGGTTGATTGAACATGGCGTATGAACCGATACCATCGAGATATCCCGAATTATTTACGATACCGGCGAACAGTTCATGCTTTTTGGTAAGTACGTCATAAGTATATATGCAATGACTGTTGGTATATGCCAAATAAAGTTTTGAAGGATTCTTCTGACTGAATGCCATATAAGCGTCACTTTCTGACATTAATCCGGTTGCAACTTGCATTGTCAATCCTGTTTTCGGATCGAATTTGTAAAGGACACCATTTTGTTTAGCACGAGTGTACATATAGCCATCGACCGTACACATGGCAAATGAATGTTTAAAATTGATATTGACTTGTTCTCCTGTGGCAGGTTTTAAAGCTTGTTTTATCGGACTCCATAAATTTTCAGAAGACATAACCCAATAATCTAAATTACTATCTGTCGGGATATATACTGTATTTCCGTCATCCAACATACATGGTTGATTCAACGGAGCGCCTGTATTCGGAATTAACAGACGACTGGCATCTTCATCTTCATTTACCAGAATAACTTTATTATTGTCGTAATAACTGTTCCTGTTACGAAGACAAGCAATAATATTGTTGTCCTTATCGATAGCCAGGTAAGTTACCGGAGGCATAGTCGTTTGGGCAAGGTTGCCGGTTACTACATCGTCCGGAGCATCTTTAATTCCGCAGACGGTTGTTACTACGGTCTGTATTTGGTAGATAAAGTGTTCAGGATATTCGACTTCTTGGTCTCCGATTTTAACTTTGATCTTACAGTCGATAATCTGATTTTCGTCACCTTCACCCGGTTTTCTCGGACAGATGGCATAGATCTTGTTTCCGATAGACGATATGACGGCTGCTGGTTTGTCATTGATGAAAACTTTGATGTTTTTAGCATCTGAACCGAAATTATCCCCGTTTAAAATAAGTTTGGTCGCCACGCCTCCATTGGTCGGATAGAAATTGGTTAAAGTTACCGGTTTATTGGGATCGTGTGTCGCAGATTTCTCTTTGTCGTCTTTGCAAGAAGCAAAAACAAGCATTAACAATACAGCCCATAGACTGCTTGTCAGTTTGAAACTTCTGAGTTTTTTCATGATGAAATTAATTTATGTATAAATTTTTATTAACGCATGTAATGTTGATTTTCTTAATTGTTAGTTTTTAGGTTGTGTGTTTTGTTTTTTGAATAGATGGTACAATTTTGCCTGATTATTAGGTAATGAGTATTCTAGCATTCCTTCGGAGATAGTTATCGGATCGGAAGACCAACACTCAAAACTCTTGCCTGTATCTATGTTATCCGGATCGATATTTAATTTTTTCAAGTCGAGAGTTCCGCTTTTTTCTCCTTCATTATAATTGAAATAAGCGATATAGTAAGAGTCTTCTGTTTCTAAATAAAACAGATCTACGGCTTTATTATCCCCAAAGACTTTGTGTCCGTATGCAGGACGGAAAGACTTTCCGAGTCTTATGACATCGTTGACTTTTTCGTATGTGGCGTATTTTTTTGCTTTGGCTTGAGATGTTGCCGAGCCTATATAAGTTCCTTCCGTACTCAAATTATCTCCTAACATGCAATAGCCGGTAACAGCTCCGGTTGTCATTCTCGACATATTTTCTGCATCGCTACGGTCTCCCATTACCAAATGGTCGGGATCATTAAAACAATATACCCGGTTAAGCCACCATCCGAAAGAAAGGCTGTTCATCATGTAGTTGGTATGCCACATTTCTCCCCAAGCATCGCAACTGATACGTCGGGCATGAGCATAATTAGCAGGGAAAAGAGGTGCGATAGATTCGACGATAAACATATCGTCTCCGCAGCGTTCTCTCAGATACTTCATCCCAAAATTGTATGCTTGTACACCGGTTGTAATATCATCTCTATAATAGCTGTCTGCCTCTATGATTCCATTAGTCATAAAGTCCAGTTTTAAATATTTGAATCCGGCAGCTTTAAATTTGTCGATAAAGAAATTAATACGGGACAGGGTTGATGGGGCGGTCGGATCCATACATCCGGCACCGCAAAGTTTTTTGGTTTTTCCATTTACTTTGAGATGTGTTTGGCTATAGAAATAACCGTTATTGCCTTCGAGGGCACGATCATTTTCCGGAAACCAGTCGCAGAATGGAGTCCAATAAATACCCGGAACTTGCCCGTTTGCTTTACAATAATCGGCAAATTGTTTCAATTGATCCCAGTTCAGATTGTCCCAAAAAGAGTCCAGTCCTACAAAAACGAGTCCATCTTCTCCAAAATGACCTTTCCCTTGAATATTTTCTTTAATGAAGTCTGATACAGAAATAACACCGTCGAAATTGATATTTCTTTCCATACCGCCCCAGCTATTCCATCCGAAAGGTGTCGGATTATTCCATTCTCTTTTTGGAGCGATAAGAGCATTGACGTCTCCGAATGTTTCCATACCGGTGCGCCAGTCATCGAAAAGACCTACTAACATTCGGGCCGATTTTATTTTCGTTCCTTTTACAGCTCCGTGAGGCTGCAACCAGTTATCATCGGTTGCATCTCGTGTAATACTGTGTGTCGCTCCGCTGTAACATTCAAGTTTGTTTATATAAGCTTGAGATAGGGGGCTACCTGTCATTCGTATGGCAGATTTCCATGTATCATGTTCTACAGACCCTATAACCAGACCTTCTTGTGTTTCTCCGTTAAATATTGATGTCACTTCGAAAGAAATCGTATCCCTGGCGTACCTTCCCACTCCTAAAGATGTAGGATCTATTCCTCTGGATAACGGAAGCGACCCGTAAGTAATGAAACCATCGTTATCGAAAGGAACGAATAAAAAACGATTATTGGCATCTTGTGGTAAAAAACGATTTTGTGTTTCTGTATATATCGGTGCGATGTAATTGCTTTCTATTTTCGAAGTTCCTGAAGATAATAGAAATACATCGGTTAAAAAGTAGTCTTTATCCGGATATAGATAGAAACATTGTTGTATCGTCGGATAGGTTGAATTTTCTGTATTCTTATATTCTATAATAAATCTTTTGCATTCGCCTGCTGCATCGGAATAATTCTCTTCACTGAATTTTATATCGGAATATGATGTGCTTTCTATAATTGAAGCATTATGTTTAAACTTGACGGATACATCTTGCAGTATAGTTGTTCCATCTTTCACAAATTCACTTTTTCGGGTCTCATCATTAAATCGGATGGTCCATTTCCCGTTTGTCATGTCTTTTGTTGCAGAATATACCGTAATTGCTGTAGATAAAAAACAAATACAGTAAATCGATACTGTTTTTATAAAAAAGTTGACGTTTTTCATTATTATATTTTATTAGAAATTTCTTAAGGTACGAATATCTTGTATTGAATGCAGATATGAAAACTAAGTAAATACAGAAAAATTGGGGTTAGATTCAGGTATTTCGAAAAATAGAAGTCCCTTTCGCTGTCTAAAAAAACGTTCGTTTAA
>NZ_CANUAR010000010.1:0-106386 GCF_947855755.1 uncultured Coprobacter sp. | reverse complement strand
TAGAGCATTAGCCTTCCAAGCTGAGGGTCGCGGGTTTGAGTCCCGTTTCCCGCTCACAAGAAAGTCGGTCGAAATATTTCGACCGACTTTCTTTATATTACATTTGTGCAAATCTGATTTAATGGCGGTATTCTCGATTGATGATATTGAGGTATAAAAAAAAGACGATTCGAAGAACCGTCTTTCGTTTTTTTAATCTTGATTATATTGCTTATTCAGCAGGATGAATAGCTCCGGTCGGACAAGCGTCAGCACAAGTTCCGCAATCTGCGCAAATCGATGGGTCGATTTTGTAGATATCGCCTTCAGAGATAGCTTCTACCGGACATTCGCTGATGCAAGTTCCGCAAGCAATACAATCGTCACTAATAACGTAAGCCATTGTTTCTAAGTTTTAATTGATGAATTAGTACTAATTATGTTCTGCAAAAGTAGTAGTTTTATCGGTTCATTCAAATAAAAAGAGGTTTTTTTATTTTGAGGCTCGCTGACAGGACTTGTCAAAATGTTATCTTTGCAGGCAATAAGAGAAACTTTTCACCGTTTAATGTATGTATTAAAAGAGACGCGATTGAGAAAGACGATACTTTTGTTTTTAATGTCATTGATGGCTGTTTCAGGGATTGCGCAGAAACGTAAATTGGAAAGGTTGCCTTATATTGACCAGCGGAGGATACATTTCGGATTCTCTGTAGGATTGCATACGCAAGATTTGGGCTTTACTCATACCGGATATACAACAGAAGCGGGAGAAACTTGGTATGCCGAAGTCCCCTCTTTCTCTCCCGGCTTTAATGTCGGGTTGGTCAGCGATCTTTATCTTTGTAAATATCTTAATCTTCGTTTCTGTCCCACCATGTATTTTGGAAATAAAACGGTCGAATTTCGGGAAGATCATACAGATGAACGCCGTACTGTAGATTTGAAGTCGAATTATATTATGATACCGATAGATCTAAAATATAGTGCAAAACGGCTGAATAATTATTGTCCTTATATCACTGCAGGAGTTGCTGGGGCTTTTGATATTTCAAAAAAGAAAAATGAATTGTTGAAGCTTAAGACTTATGATACTTATTTGCAAGTAGGATTGGGATGTGATATTTACCTACCTTTTTTTAAATTGATTCCGGAGCTTAAGTTTTGTTTCGGTCTTGGCGATATTTTGCAGCATAAGCGTCCTGATCTGCGCGATCCTTTAGATTATAAATATACACAAGCGATTAAGCGAGCATCTTCTAATATGGTCGTGCTTACATTCTATTTCGAATAAAGTCTATTTTTTTGCTCGTTTTCGATTCGAAAATGGCATTTTTCTGTGTTTAGGATTCAATACTGTGTTAAATATATAGATTTAACATTTCTCTTCTTGTATAATCGGACAATATGTTATAAATTTGCACTGTAAATATCGCGGGGTGGAGCAGTGGTAGCTCGTTGGGCTCATAACCCAAAGGTCGTCAGTTCGAGTCTGGCTCCCGCAACTAAGTTTAAGAGCGCTAAGTGGTTGGCGTTCTTTTTTATTTTATTGCCTTTGCTGGGGAGGGCGGTTCGCATTGATTTTAAGAGCCTGTCTAAATTTTCCGATAAAAAAATATTATCTGGTCATTTTTGTGTTTTCTTCCGGTCTTTTTTCCCGTTTTTCCTCGTCAGATAGCTTGCTATCCTCCTCGTAAAAACAGAAAAATATCTTCGAAAGAAACTCTCAAAACTGACCCGAGCAAAATTTAGACAAGCTCTAAGGCAGGAAATATTAGAAATAAAAAATATCCGGATTTTAAAGTCCGGATATTTTTTAGTCGTATAATGAAAATACGAAAGTTCAAGAGTTTAGAATCGAGGCCGTGCTTCTTTTACTACCATCGTACGATTATCATACTGTGCGCCATTAAGTTCTTTAATTGTGTTCGCTGCTTGCATGTCATCTGGCATTTCTGCAAAAGCGAAACCTTTAGAACGACCGGTTTCTCGATCTTTAATTAATTTTACAGAGTTAACTGTACCATACTCTTCCAAAACTTGGATTAAATCTGACTCCTTAACGTTATAGCTAAGGTTACCAATGTAAATATTCATAAGAATGAAATAAAAATAAATAATAAAAAATTGAAACAACGAGGTTTGGGGAAAGATCTTGATCGACGATAAAAAAATACTCAACGGTTTGCGTTTGAGAAAATCCTCATAGAAGAGTAAGAGCGATATAAACTCTCTTTGTTTGTATTGCAAATAACGATATAATAATCGATATATATACTATGTTATCTTTATTTTCTTTATAATTTAAATATTTAGCTTTTTATTTTACGCATTTTACCAATCCAACTTAGAACCTGTATAAATTTTCCGACAAAAAATATTATCAGGTCATTTTTGCGTTTTCTTCCGGTCTGTTTTCCCGTTTTCCCTCGTTAGATAGCCCGCGCTATCCTCCTTGTAAAAATAGAAAAACATCCTCAATCGAAATTCTCAAACATGGTCTGAGCAAAATTTAGACGACAGACTCTGAATATAGTTTGTATATCGTCACTATTAATATTAAAAGACTTTGAAGCGGGTTGTATATATAGGTATATTTTTATAGAAAGAATACATTTATGGCTTTTGTGTTTCTTTTTTATATTAATAGTATAACAATATGTTGTTTTAATTGTAGAATTATTATCTCAGAATATGTTTAATAACATATTTTATACTTGATAATTTTTTATAAACATTTGATTTATAATAAAATATGTGATTTTGTGTGTTTTGTGTGTGCGCACACATATTTGTTATTTAAAATTTATGCCATATATTTGTCCGTGAAATTGAGCCTAAATCTGTTTTTATGCCGATTGATTAGACTGTCCAAATAAACGTTCGTTTATTCGGACTTTTTTTATTCACCAAATTTCTTCTTTAATTTTTACACAAATTTTTGTTATCAATATATTTATCGAATATCCAACACTACATATTTAAGACTTTTCATTCCGTTTAGTAAAACGAACGTTTGTTTGGACAAAAGATGGAGTTTGTAAATAAAAGTAGATATCTATTACCATGTCTATCTGAGTGTTTAAATTTTTTACTAAACTAATACATAACATGAAAAGTGGAACAGAGCGAATAGTCCGTATTGTCGGATGCCTAATGGCTTTTTTCAATTTCTTATTGCTGGTGCAGCCGATAAATGCGCAGACTTCCGGTAAAGTAAGTGTGAAAGGTGTTGTTCTGGACGAGGCGGGGGAAACATTGCCCGGTGCTACCGTTACAGAAAAAGGGACAAAAAATGTTGCAGCGACCGATTTGGATGGTAAGTTTACGATTAAAGTATCGAAAAGCGGTGCTACTTTGATCGTTTCGTATGTCGGGTATGTAACTAAAGAGGTTACATCAAAGCCGGATATGAAAGTTATTTTGTCCGAAAATTCTAAAAATCTCGATGAAGTAGTCGTTGTCGGATACGGAACGATGAAAAAACGAGATGTGACAGGCGCTATCAGTTCTATATCCAGTAAAGATATAGAGCAGAAGATGGCGACGAATGTGTTTGAGGCTTTACAAGGACAGACTGCCGGAATTCAGATTATTTCCGGTTCTGGTCAACCCGGGGAAACTTCTTCAATTAAAATACGTGGAACATCTACATTCTCTGCCGATGGAGTAAAACCCCTTTATATTGTGGATGGTATTCCTTTGGATGATATTGATGGAATCAACCCAACGGATATTGCATCTATGGAAATCTTGAAAGATGCAGCTTCGGCAGCTATTTACGGTTCTCGTTCTGCTAATGGTGTGATTATCATTACAACTAAGCAAGGAGAAGCGGGTAAGCCCCGTATTGATGTGAAGTATAATCATTCATGGGGAACATTGTCTCATAAGTTGGCTCAGGCAAACCGTGCTGATCGTCGTTATTATGATAATGCTCGTCGTCAGTATTTTTTAGATAATAATATCGGTAATGCAGATGAGAGTATCCAAATGATTCAAGACTCGTTGAATGTATTTTTTAATGTAGATAATGACTATCAGGATATGATTTTGCAAACTGCACAGAAAGATCAGGTTGATATTAGCGTGGGCGGTGGTAGCGACAAAATCAAATATTTTATCAATACCGGTTATTTTAATGAAAGAGGTATAGTTCCTAATACGGCATTTCAGCGGTTGACAACTCGTATTAATTCTGATTACAAACCGGTAAAATGGATGAATATGGGTAGCCGCATCGCTCTTACTTACTCTAAAAAAGAGGGTATAAACGAGAATGCATTATTAAATGCAATGTTGAGTCGTCGTCCTTATTTCTCGACATACTACCCTGATGGCTCGCTTGTGGGAGTGTTTAACGGACAGAAAAATCCGATTGCGCAAGTCGAGTATACGACAGATTTTACAGACGCATATAAAGGGAATTTTTATCAGTTCTTTGAATTTGACATTTATAAAGGTTTAAAATTCCGTACGAATATCAATGCCAATTTCTCGCTTAGCAAACGAAAGAAATTATATCCCAGTATTATTACGGATGAATGGCAAAAAAGTAATGAAGGCGGTTCTTATAACTATTTAGGCTGGAATTGGATGAATGAAGATTATTTCAGTTATAGCCACAAATGGGGAGACCATAATTTTTCTGCAATGGCGGGTTTTAGTGCTCAGCGTTGGTCAAATCAAAATGAAATTCTTGTAGGGACTAATTCTTCTACCGATTATATTTATACGATGAATGCTTTTGCGTCTAATTTGAATCAAACTTCTACCGGTACATGGCAGACGAGTCATTCTTTAGCTTCTTTGTTTGCTCGTATAACTTATGATTATAAAGGACGTTATTTATTGACGGCAAATGTGCGCCGAGACGGATCTTCTCGTTTTGCTGAGAATAATAAATGGGGGAATTTCCCGTCTGCATCTGTCGGTTGGCGTATTTCTGATGAGAAGTTCATGCAATTTGCCAAACCTGCACTCGATGATGCGAAGATTCGTGTAAGTTATGGTGTAACCGGAAATGAGTCTATCGGAAATTACGATTACGTATATACTTATTCTCCGAGTACTGTTTATGACGGTGTCGGAGGCGTTTCTGCAACTCGTATCGGTAAAGATAACCTGAAATGGGAAGAGACAAAACAGTTTGATATCGGCCTTGACCTTTCTTTCTGGAATAGCCGTCTTACCGCTACATTTGATTATTATGACAAATATACTTCGGGATTGTTGGCAGATTATGAACTTCCGAAGGAGTCGGGTTTTTCAACGATGAAAACCAATGTGGGCGAGGTCAGCAACCGGGGATTCGAAGTCGCTATTGCCGGAGATATCATCCGTACAAAAAATTTCCGATGGAATGCTTCGTTTAATATTTCACGAAACATAAATCAGATAGAGCGTCTTTCTGAAGGTAAAGCTTATTTGGAAGGAGATTTATGGTGGATGCAAGAAGGAGGACGTATCGGAGACTTCTATGGATATAAATATATCAATGTATTCCAATATGATGAGTCTAATGCTTTTGCCGAAGGATCATGGCAACAGCTTACACCGGTTTTTGAAAATGGTGTATTTCAAAATAAATATTTATTGAATGGAACGGAATATACCGGTAAAGTCTTGCAGAAAACTTTACCGAACGGAAAACCTTTCCGCGGAGGAGATATTAACTGGGAAGAACCGGAAGGCAGTCGTGACGGAATTATCGATGATAATGACCGTATGATTATCGGCAATGCACTTCCTGATGTTACAGGAGGTCTTAGTACTCAGTTTACGTATAAGGATTGGAGTTTGTTTATTTCTTTTTATTACTCTTTGGGTGGAGAGATTTACAACTTCGGTGAGCATAACCGGAATATGTTTAAATATACCGGAACGACACCTTCTCCGGATGTAATTTATAATACATGGTTGAAACAGGGAGATATAGCCCTTTATCCGAGACCTTATAATGATGAATATGATAATGCCCGTTATGCTAACTCTTTCTATGTCGAAGACGGTTCTTTCATCCGATTACAGAATGTGCGGTTAAGTTATAACCTACCGAAAAATTGGTGTCGGAAGTGTGGTGTAAAAGGTATAAATCTGTATGCTTTTGTAAATAACGCTCTTACTTGGACTAAATATTCGGGATTTGATCCGGAGTTTTCGACAAGCGATCCGTTACAAATCGGTCGGGATAATTATCGTTACCCGAAAAAAAGAGAATATGGTGTAGGTATGTCTGTTAATTTTTAATCGAAACTACTATGAATAAGATAAAGTTATTTTTTGGAGTTGCCGCACTTGCTTTTTCGTTGAGTTCTTGCGAGGCATTTCTTGAGGAAGAGCCGATAAGTGAAATACCGGTAGAAGAGATGTGGCAAACTTCACGGGATGTAAAAGCCGGAGTAAATGAAATTTACGGACTTTTCCGTACGACTATGCGGAAGAATTATTTCTACTGGGGAGAGTTCCGTTCAGACAATATGTCTCCCGGTTCTTCTTCTGCGGCAGATCAACAAAGAGTTATCGATAACTTGATAACGACGAGTCATGAATGTGCCAAGTGGACAGATTTATATAAAATGATCAATCAGGCGAATTTGGCGATTAAGTATATTCCGACAGTCGATATGCCTTCTATCGCTACCCGTAACGATTATTTAGGACAGGCCTATGCCATGAGAGCTCTCGGTTATTTTTACGCTATTCGCGTTTGGGGAGACGTACCTTTGTTTACCGAGCCGAACGAAAAGTATAGCACTGATCTGTATAAAGAGCGTACCGATAAAAATTATATCCTTAGGAATGTGATTCTTGAAGACCTTAAAAAGGCTGAAGAATTAATGGATAAAACGAATAATAAGGAACGGAAACGTATCTCTATTTATGGCGTTTGGGCTATTATGGCAGATGTGTATATGTGGCTTGAGGAGTATAATTTGGCAGATCAGACTATCGATAAGATGTCCGGAGACGCTACGTTTATGAAACTTGAAACAAGTATTGAGAATTGGCGGAAAATGTTTGTGGAAGAGCTGAACGGAAAACCTTCGGATGATACTCCTGAGAATGATGAATACACGACTAAAGAACTCATCTTTGTTGTTCATTTTGATATGGACGAAGTGGGATCGAGTGGATATAGTTATATGTATCAATGGTTTACTGGATCGGGAAACCGTGCCGCCGTTTTATCGGATGCTATTCTTGAAAAATTTTCTGATGATGATTTAAGAAAAGCATATACAACTCAGTATTATCAAAATGGATGGGAGCTCAATAAATTTATCGGAGGAACAATCAGTACGACTTTAAATAAGACATGTGAAGTGGCTTATCCTATTTACCGCTATTCAGATATGATTTTGTTACAGGCCGAAGCGCGTGCCCGTATGGGAAAATGGGAAGAAGCGTTGGATTTGGTAAAACAGATTCGCGACCGTGCCGGGTTGACAACCGCTACGTCTATGGATTTTGCTTCGGAGGACGATATTATCAATTATATTTTGGATGAACGTCAAATAGAGTTGGTCGGAGAAGGACGCCGTTGGTTCGATTTGTTGCGTACGAAAAAGTGGAAAGAAGTCATGGAGCCTATTAATGGAATGAACCAAGATGGAAATGAACTTTTCCCGATACACTATTCCCATATCAATGAGAATCCGAAATTAACACAGAATCCGTATTACGGTAAGTAAAAATAACCACATCTAAAATATAGAATCATGTTGAAGAATTTATTAAATAAGATAGCGGTTCTACTGGTCATTATCGGTACGATGAATAGTTGTGACATGCCGTTGCAGAAAAATTACGACTATGAAAGTTCTGTTCTTGATCCGCATGTGAATATGACTGCATGGGAGTATATTAATTCTCGTCCGGATATATTTTCAACCTATATCGAAGCAATAGAATATACCGGAATGAAAGATTATTTTACTCAGACTGATACCGAATATACTTTTTTGGCATTGAACAATACTGCCATGAAAAATTTTATGGCAGATCGTTTTCCGGGAATATCATCTATTTCTGATTGTGATATGGAAAGCGTAAAAAAATTATTGCAGTATCATATTATTGAAGGAAGTTATAGCGCTTATGGAGATTTGCCCGTAGAAGCGATCCATGTTCTTACTTTGCTAAGAGGAGAAGAAGGCCTTATGACTATCCTGGTACGGAAAAATCCATGGCAAGCAGATGCGGGTAAAGTGATTATCAATGATACGGGGACAAATGGAAATTCTCCGATGAGAGCAGCTATCACCAGCAATATTATGCCTGTAAACGGTGTAATTCATGTCTTTGACTCATATTGCTATTATAAAAAATAGTTTATCATAAGTAGTAACGCTTAATATATAAACGTATGTTAAAAAAAATATTATCAATATTGTTTCTTACAGCTTGCATTTTACCGTTTTCGAGCTGTAAAGATGACGAAGAGACCTTAGATCCGTCATTGAGCCAGCCGGTTATTAAGTTTGCTTATGATGATCTTCAGGCCGATATGAATGAAGTGGATAATTTGCCGGTAGTCGCTGTTATCCGTTCTGAGCTTGGACTGAAAAAAGTTATAATGCAAATCGAGACGGAAACAGGGATGATCGATTATAAAACGGTAACGACGTTCTTTAATGAGAAGGCATATAGCCTGTCTGAGAACCTGAACTATCAGGAAGATTATAAAGCTTTTGTCGTTACTGCGATCGATAAACTGAACCGGGAAGCCAAAGCGACTTTGGAGTTAGGAGTTACGGGAATAAAAGAAGGTCCGTCGATAGTCTTTGACCCTGAATCGATTACTTATGATGAGTTGGTTGGCGGGGATATGCCGAAAACGCATTTCACGGTAACCTCTGTTGCCGGATTGCAGAAGATCGAGATGTATCTTGTGTCGGAAAGCGGACAAATGCAATATGGTTTCCCGATCGAGTTTGATAATGCTGAGACCGAATATGTTTTTGATGAGCAGATTATGTATATGGAAGGGGACAAAGGTTTTAAAGTAAAAGCTACCGATGTTTACGGACAAGTGAAAATTGTTACGATGACGGTAAATTATCTGACACCGGCACCTCCGACTATTACGTTGAAAGAAGATACTGTATTTGCGGATAAGGATGAAACGAAAGCGATTACATTGCGTATGGAATCTCAACGCGGTATCCGCAATGTGAAAATTTATCGTATAGAAGATTCGCAAGAGGTGCTTGCCGCTACGAAAGATTTTGCAGACTCTCCTCTTTCGGTTACCGAATCTTTGGATGTATTGTTGACGAATGCGACATCTAAGCTGAAAATTGTGGCTACCGATGTTGTGGATAAGACATCGGAGGCGACGATGACGGCGATTGTCAATATGGATTTTGTCGCTAATCTTTCTGTCGGCAGCCAGATATTGGCTAATGGGAATGCAAATTATCCGGATGTATATGCCTTGATCTCATTGAAAGATATGAAGACTTATTCGGTAGATTATGCACTTGAAAGTTCGGCCAACGCTTCAAATGTAGATCTCAAATTTTATGCTTATGGCGGACAAGGGGTATTGCGTATGTATGCAATAGATGGAGGTAATGATACGAAATGTTCTGAATTTAAAGGAAAGAACGGATCGGTAGCAGATATGGAGGTTCAAAACAAAACTCGTTTGTTGGCAGTTCCCGGATTTGATTTCGATAATGCCACGGCAGAGTCTATATCGAATGCTATTTCTGCATCTAATATAACATCGAACAAAATCAATCCGTTTGTTGTCGGAGATATAATTGCATTTAAAACGGTAGATACCTCTACTGCAGGAGGCGGCCGTATCGGTGTAATGAAAATCTTGAGCGATACGCAGGTCGTGTCGAATAATCCGACAGCCCGTATCATAACAGTATCGATCAAGCTTCCGAAAAAATAAATCTTGAATGAAAATATGCGGTATGGCATTTTTATATGCTATACCGTGTATTCTCTTTTTTCGTAATCCTAATCAAGAATGTATAACTTCTGTTCAAATAGTGTTTTATGAAAAGATTGTTGACTTTATTTCTGCTGACGGTTTTACTTTTTCCCGTTTATTCGCAAAAAAAAGTATATGCCGATTATCATGGAATCCGCCGTACCCGTCTCTATGACGGTGAATTCGGAGAATGGAAGTATGCTTCGAAAATGACTTACAGCCCGGAAAAGTCAGGAGTTACTCAATTAACGTATAATCCTGATCTGATTTTGGCGAATGGACAGCATAATATCGCGGCCTATGAATATCCTTTGGTGGGTATGCAATCGCAATACGATCCGGATAATATCGAATATCAAGTATTAAGTGCCAAAACTGCCGGGATTGACGGATTTTTTGTGGAATGGGGTTATATAGACCATACATCGAACACTCTTTTGCAAAAAATTCAGGAGGTTGCGAAAAAGTATGATTTTGAAGTGGGCGTTAATATTTGTGATGGATGGTTGATGGAAAAGGGATGGCATGCCGGTACACGAGAAGAGAACGTAGAGTATTTTATTACCTGTATGCAATATCTTATAGATAATGTGTTTACCGGTTCGACAGCACCGATTGTCAATGGTAAACCTGTATTTTATTTGTTTCATGACGGATTTACCGCCGAAGAGTTTAAAACGATTCGTGAACATACTTATACGTATCCGGATAATTATCCGGTAAGCGGTACGGATAAATTTCCGAATGTAATTATGCGTACGACACTTAACCCGTCTTTGACGAACGATGTATATACTCCTAAAAGTCCGTTGACACAAGCCGGTTCTGAATGGGTGACTGAAAATAAAGTCGTGCCTACACCTTGGATGCCTGAACGCATACGTACCGGTTATCATCTGACTCCTAAATTTCACCGATATGCTTCTGCTGATGATTGTGAAATATTTTTGAATGCTTTTGCTACGACGGTATGGCGTTCGGGATATCCCGTCAAATCGGGATTTGTAGCTCCCGGAATGAATAACTACGGGTGTGGAGGATGGTCAACGACCGGAAAACTTTCTTATATTCCGAGAGATAATGGAGATACCTATGAGAGAATGTGGGAATTGAATCTGAAATATAAGAATATGTTAAACATGATTTATATCGGATCATGGAATGATTATACCGAAGGGCATGAAATCGAACCGACTGTCGAGAACGGAGATCGTGATTTGCGTATGACGCTTAAATATGCGACACAGTTTAAAGGCGAAACCTCTTATGATGAATCGGGTATAACCCTACCGCTCGAACTATTTAAGTTACGTAAGAAAGCTGAGTTTTTTACTCTTTGCGGCATAGACGGTTCTGCCTATACTTCTGATCTTGATAAGATAGCCATGTCTATATCCGATGGAGATTACGCCGATGCAGAATCGGAGATTGAGGATATGAAAGACCGGTTTGCTCAGTTGGAAGCAGGGATAACTTCAGAAAGTTATCATATCGATGCAGCCGGTTTGACGATTACAGGCTCATTGAATGATGACGGTGAATATGTATTGTCTAATAGCCGTACCGGAGTAACGATAAAAGACAATGATCTTAAAGGTAAATTGGCTGCCCAGAATTATGAGGGATATATGAATTTCGAATATTGGGATGACACATGGGGTAAGAATATCAATATCGTATCCGGAACATATAAAGAACCCCGAGATCTGTTCAAAACGATAGCACAACTTAAGCATGAAGGACTGGGTGCATGGAAAACTGCGAAAATACGCTTATATAAAGAGAATGTAAAATATGGAGCAGAATCGGGAAATAGCGATATTTCGTTTTATGGAGACGATTCGAAGGTTTCTAAGATCAGAAATCTGTCATTTGATTTTACCGTTTATTCGACAACATCGGGAGCTGTTTCAAAATCGGTATCCGAAGCATCTGTACGGCTTTTTATGTCCGGGAAAAACCTGAATATTCTTAATGCAGGGGAAAATGCTCGTTTGCAGATATATAATGCTGCCGGGGGAAGTTCGGTTTGTGATATGCTTGTGACAAAAGCGGTTGAAACAGTAGATCTTACAAGTTTGTCTTCGGGAGTGTATATTGCGGTTATTGTTTCGGACAGCCAGTATTCCTCATGTAAGTTTATCCGTTAACCGATAAAATATCCGGATCATGAAAAAAAGGCTGCTATATAGATTAATGCCGCTTTTGTCTTTGTTTCTATTAAGTTATCCGACGATAGCGAAGAATACGGGGAACGGCAAAAAAGTATATGCCGATTATCATGGAGTACGTTATACCCGAAATCATGACGGGATGTTAGGTCGTTGGGCTATGTATGCCGATACCCGAAAATCTCATACGGGGATAAATTCCTTGTGTTATAATGCAGATAATTTATCGGGAGATAAAGAGCCGTATATGAATGAAATTGCATCGGTTCATTATCCGATTCTCGGCATACAGTCCGATTTGGATGAAGACTATATCGAGTATCAAATTCTGAGTGCAAAGACTGCCGGGATCGACGGCTTTTTTATCGAGTGGGGATTTATGGGGCATGAGAATGATGTCTTGTTAAAAGCCATGCAAAAAGTCGCGGCTCGATACGATTTTGAAATCGGGGTGAATTGGTGTGATGGTTGGCTGTATTATGATTGGATAACCAAACGTTATCCTGAAATTAATACTCGCGAAAAAAAGACCGAGCATTATGTACGTTGTTACCAATACCTTATCGATAGTGTTTTTACTGGAGTTACAGCTCCGATAGTAAAAGGATATCCGGTATTTTATCTATTTGGTCCTGGTGCGACTGTTGAAGAGTATAAATGGGCTTATGAAAGAGTCAGAATTCCTGTAGGAATGAATGCTCCGGTAGTCTTACGTCGGTGGGCAGATTGGGGCAGATTGGAAAATAACCGTTATATTCCGGTTACTCATAGCGAAGAAATTGATGAATGGATCGGTTTGGGAGCAGTTCCTACAGCATGGTTGCCTGCCCGTGTTCGCATAATGGATGCGGCTCATCCTTATTGGGATAATTATGCGGAAACGGAAGATTTGATCGAATTTATGAAACCATTTCGTGATTCGATCTGGAACAATCCGAATCCTGTTTTCAGAATCAAGTCGGGATTCGTGATGCCCGGTATGGATAATCGGGGATGTGCAGGATGGGGACGAGGGCATTTCTTTTATATTCCGAGAGATCGAGGAGAGACATATCGTAAAATGTGGCGATTCAATATGGCGAACAAGGATAGTCTGGACATGGTTTTTATTGCGTCATGGAGCGATTTTACGGAAGGTCATGAAATTGCTCCGACACGTGAAAACGGAATACGTGAACTGGAAACTACATTGTATTATTCCTCTTTATTTAAAGAAAAGATTGCAGATAAAAGGGGATTGCTTTTGCCGGAACGGTTGTTTTATCTTCGAAAACAGTTTGCCTTATTGAAAGATTCAGGCATAGACATTGAAAAAAAGCAAGTACGAATGTTAAATGATGCAGCTAAGTATATTTCCAAAGAAAAATATAAAAAGGCGGACGGATTATTGAGAGCTTGTACGGATTATGTCTTGAAAATGTCTTCTCGTTTGATGAGGGAAAATTTAAATCTTTCGGAAAAAGATCTTTTACGGGACTCGCTCGATAAACAGGGATATGATGTCGGCAAAAGTTTGAAACTTTATTTGCCGAAGGATTTGCATCATAAGCTTTTAAAATATAATTATGAGGGATATATATGTTTTGAATATTTAGATGAAGGAGATGATTTCATTCGGATATATTCCGAAACAAATAGGATACCTAAGGATAAATATAGTGTTGTAGGAAGTATTCGCAAAAATAAGACCGGTCAATGGAAACCTGTTAGAATACGTCTTTATAAGGGAAATATCTTTTATAAAGAGAATAATCCGGCATTTTATATTAAAGGACGGGGGTATGTTCGAAATATTATGTTACAATATCAGATGATGCATTATGAAAATGATTGACCGAATTTGTATTCTTCTTGTTTTTCTGTTGTCCGGATGTTCTGTCTCGGAAACAGGTATAATATCTTTTCGGGAAGATAACGTTGATTATCGGGTCGAATTCTTTTCACCGCGGATAGTCCGGATATTATCATATCCGTCGGGAGATACTTTGGTTACGAAAAGACTTGTTGTAGATACCTCCTTACCTCGTTATACCGGTTATACTGTAAAAGATAATTCTTCTGAGTACCGTTTTGTTACTCCTGAACTTATCATTCTTTTTGATAAAAAAGAGAAAGCCTTTGAATTTAGAGAGGTCGGTACGGACAGACTTTTATTGCGTGAGAAGAATAATGGGAAGGCTCGAACGTTCCGCAGAGATACTGTTGCCGAAGAACCATGCTTGCACGTAACGCAACGCTTTATCCCGACAGAGAAAGAAGGTCTGTATGGTTTAGGTCAATATCAAACAGGTGTCATGAATTATCGCGGTGATACCGCTCTTTTGTTACAGGCAAATATGGACATAGTGAATCCATTTCTTATCTCTACTAACCGATACGGGATATTATGGGATAATTATTCTGAAACCCGTTTTAGAGATAATGAACAGGGATACAGTTTCGATTCGGAAGTCGGAGATGCCTCAGATTATTATTTTGTTTATGGGAAAAATATGGATGAGGTAATCGCCGGTTATCGAACTCTTACCGGGAGAGTCCCGATGTTCGGTAAATGGGTTTTCGGTTTTTGGCAATCTAAAGAACGTTATCGTTCGTTCTCAGAATTAGAAAATGTCGTGAAACGCTATCGGGAAGATAGTATCCCTCTTGACAATATTGTACAAGATTGGGAATATTGGGGTGATAAGGCCCATTGGAACGGCCTGATGTTCGATACGTTGAATTTTAGCCGACCTAAAGAGACGATTGCTCGATTGCAGAATGATTATCACGTTCATTTTACGTTATCCGTATGGCCTGGTTTTGGAAAAGAAACATCTGTTTATAGAGACCTTGATTCTATACACGCTTTGTTTGATGAACCTACTTGGGCAGGTTATAAAGTGTTTGATGCTTACAATCCTTATGCTCGGGAAATATTCTGGAATCATTTGAAACGAGGACTATATGATCAAGGTGTTGACGGATGGTGGATGGATGCGACAGAACCTTCCTTCAGAGATGGGTTTACCCAGTTGAAGCAGGCCGAGAAAACAAAATCTGCCGGAGATACGTATATCGGTTCATTTCATAGGTATTTGAATGTATATTCGTTAGAATTGTTACGTTTTTTACATGATAAACTTTGTGCCGAAAATGATGAAAAACGGGTGTTTATACTTACCCGGTCGGCGTTTGCTTCTCAGCAACGATATGCGACGGCGGTGTGGTCGGGAGACGTATCTGCATCATGGGAGAATTTTCGCAAGCAGATCGCTGCGGGAATAAATCTTTCCATGTCGGGCATTCCTTATTGGACATCGGATATTGGAGGTTTTTTTGTAACCGAAAGAGATGCTTGTTTCCCGAAAGGATTGGATGATCCGGCCTATAAAGAATTGTATCTTAGGTGGTTTCAGTTCGGGTGTTTTTCTCCGTTATTTCGGGCGCATGGTACGAATGTACCAAGAGAAATATGGCAATTCGGAGAACCCGGTTCTGTATATTATGATACACAGTTGAAATATATCCGCTTGCGATATAAATTGTTACCTTATATTTATTCCGTCTCTCGGCAGGTAACAGAGCGTCATGGCTCTGTTATGAAAGGGTTGTGTATGGACTTTGTTTCCGATACATCTACATACGATATTGCCGATGCGTATATGTTCGGTCCATCGTTGCTGGTTAGCCCTGTCGTGACTCCCGGTGCACGGGAGAAGAGTACATATCTGCCCGAACATTCCGGAACGTATTGGTATGACTTTTATTCCGGTGAGGCATATCGTGGAGGATGTATGCAAAAAACTTTGTCGCCATTAGATGTCATTCCTCTTTTTGTGCGGGGCGGGTCGATATTGCCTATGACCGATGTGAAACAATATGTTTCGGAATGTCCTGACCTGAAGGTAGAACTCCGTATATATACAGGGGCTGATGCTTCTTTCGAATGGTATGATGATGAGGGTGACTCATATCGATATGAAAACGGGGAGTTTGCTATATGTCCTGTCTTGTGGGATGAATCGGATAAAAGTGTAACATTAGGAGATCGTATAGGAAAGTATCGGAATATGCCTGAAAATCAACGAGTAATTGTAAAAGTTTATTTCCCGGAACAATCTACCCCGATAGAAAGAGAAATTTTTTATACAGGAGAAAAAATAAAAATCGATTTTAAATAACGCGTAATTATGAGAAAGAGCTTAGTATTTGTTTTTCTAATAGCATTGTTCGCAACAGCTTCAGCCGGAGTACGAACAGTCTATACGATAAATGACCGATGGAAGTTTTGTCCGGGATCTCCTTTTGATGCGCAAAATATCGGAGCTGATGATAGCTCGTGGGAAACCGTAAATATTCCTCATACTTGGAATAATCTTGACGGAGATGATGAAATCCCGGGATATTACAGAGGTCCGGCGTGGTATAGGAAATCTATATTTGTAGATAAGTCCCGGGAAAACCAGAGTGCGGTTATTGTTTTTGAGGGGGCGAATCAGGTTGTGGAACTTTATGTAAACGGACTTTATGTGGGTAAACATATAGGGGGATATACCCGATTTAATTTTGATATCAGCCGTTTCCTTAATTATGGAAAGAAAAATGTTTTTGCTATAAAAGTAGATAACGGGTATGATCCTAATATACCTCCGTTGTCGGCGGATTTTACCTTTTATGGAGGCATTTATAGAGATGTTTACCTGATGTTTGTCGATAAGGTACATTTGGCGACAAATGATTATGCGTCTTCGGGAGTATATATTCGTTCACCTGAAGTGACTGAGAAAAAAGCGGTTGTGGAGATTACCTCTTTGGTCAGTAACGATACCGATTCTCCTGTGGAAGTTATTCTTGAAAATAAAATATGCGATGCTACCGGAAAAGAGGTGAAATCTTTGCGGACAAATCTGAAAATTGCATCTCGGACTACGGAAACCGATATACAGAAAAAAATCATAATCGATAATCCTTTGCTTTGGGATATCGATAACCCGCATCGCTATCAAGTTTATACACGTGTTTATAATAAAAAGGGCGATGTCCTTTATGACGAAGTTTCTAATCCGCTCGGACTCCGTTGGTTTGAGTTCGACCCGGAACGGGGGTTTTTCTTGAACGGTAAGCCGAGAAAGTTGGTCGGAAATAATCGGCATCAGGATTATCTGGCTAAGGGAAATGCTTTGCGGGATGAGATGCATGTCAGGGATATTTTGTTGATGAAACAGATGGGAAGCAACTTCTTGAGAGTATCTCATTACCCTCAAGACCCGGTTATTATGGAGATGTGCGATAAGTTGGGAATTGTAACTTCCGTTGAAATACCGGTTGTGAATGCGGTTACCGATACGCCGGAATTTCTTGAGAATTCGGTAAATATGGTGAAGGAGATGATCCGGCAGGATTTTAATCGCCCGTCGGTAATGATCTGGGGATATATGAATGAAATATTGCTTCGGCGTCCGCGTACGGATGAGGATTTTCTAAAATCTTATTATCCCGTTGTGGAAAAGACAGCGAGAACGTTGGAAAATACTATTCGAAAAGAAGATCCGTCCCGTTATACGATGATGGCATACCATAATGCTCCTGATCTTTATGAACGGGCTCATTTGACGGAGATACCGATGATTATGGGGTGGAACTTGTATCAAGGATGGTATGAACCGGATATCGATGAATTTCAAAGGCTTCTTGACAGGGCTCATGATAAATATAAGGGAAAAGTGTTGTTGGTGACTGAATATGGGCCGGGAGTTGATCCGAGACTACATTCTTATAAACCGGAGAGATTTGATTTTTCTCAAGAGTACGGAATTATTTATCATCGTCATTATTTGCGGGAAATGATGGCACGTCCGTTTATTGCCGGATTTACAATGTGGAATCTGAATGATTTTTATTCTGAATCCCGAATAGATGCCGTGCCTCATGTAAATAATAAGGGTGTAACGGGGCTCGATCGTGAGCGTAAAGATACCTATTTGTTTTATGAGGCGTCTTTAGGGAACAAAGATGTCTTGCGCATAGGTAACCGAGAATGGAAAAATCGAGGAGGAGTCGTAAATACGGTAGAAAATACATGTGTTCAATCTGTTCCTGTATTTTCTGACTATCCGGTGGTTGAGTTATATGTAAACGGCAAAAGTATCGGGTCGAAAAAATGTGAAGAGAATATCGCGTTTTTTGATGTTCCCTTTGTCAATGGAGAAAATGTTGTGGAAGCAGTTGCCCGTAAAAACGGGAAAGAGCTGCGTGATATGATTCGGATCGATTTCGAACTTATTCCCGATGATTTGAAAAATGGAGACGTTCCTTTTACCGAAATGAATGTTATGCTCGGTTCTCCCCGTTATTTTGAAGATCGGACGGCAGAGATGATCTGGATACCTGAACAGCCTTATAAACCGGGAAGTTGGGGATATATCGGAGGTGAGCCTTATCGCAGAAAAACAGGCTTCGGTTCGATGTTAGGTTCTGATATAGATATATTCGGAACGGACAATAATCCGATTTTCCAGACTCAACGTACCGGTTTGGAAGCTTTTAAAGCGGATGTCCCGGATGGAGAGTATTCGGTATATCTTTATTGGGCGGAATTGGACTCTGATAAAAAGAAAGAATCTTTGGTATATAATCTTGGCGCGGATACGGAAAACGGGGGGTATAGTAAGCGTACTTTCGGATTGGAAATAAATGGTAATCCGGTAATGGATAAGGTCGATATTGCTGAAGATTACGGTTTTGGTTGTGCTGTTATCCAGAAGTTCATTGTGAATGTAAATGATGGGAAGGGCCTGACTGTTGGTTTTAAGCGCATAGAAGGAGAACCGATATTGAATGCTATTCGCATTTATAAAAATTATTAGGGGATAATCAGGTTATAAAATGAAAAGATTTTTTGCATATCTGATATGCAGTTTGACGTTTACCATGATGATTGCCCGTTCCGAAGCGTCCGGGAAATTCGACATATATCTTTGTATCGGTCAGTCTAATATGGCAGGGCGGGCGACTTTAACACCGGCTGTTATGGATACTTTAGTGAATGTTTATCTTTTTAATGACCGAAATTTTTTTGAACCGGCCGTTAATCCGCTGAATCGTTATTCTACGATAAGGAAAGAGATAGGAATGCAGAAATTAGGGCCGGCTTATTCTTTTGCCCGTAAAGTTTCAGAAAAGAGTGATTGTAAAATCGGGCTTGTTGTAAATGCCAGAGGCGGCTCTTCTATTAAATCATGGGAAAAAGGGGCATCAGATAATTATTATGGAGAGATGTTGAGCCGAATTAGAGAAGCCTTGAAGTATGGTCGGTTAAAGGCGGTATTATGGCATCAGGGGGAAGCCGATTGCCGTTATCCCGAGTCGTATAAAATCTATATTTGTAAATTGGTTGAACAGTTGCGCGCAGATTTGAATATGCCTGATTTATTGTTTGTTGCGGGAGAAATTTCTCGATGGAACTGGACAGGACATACCGAAGGAACAATCCCTTTCAATAAAATGCTCAGATCGTTAGAAGATAGCATTCCCCGATTTAAGGTGGTATCATCTGAAGGGTTGAAACCGTTAATTGATGAGAATGATCCTCATTTTGATACCGATAGCCAAATTATACTGGGAGAACGGTATGCAGAGAAAGTCCTCCGATATAACAGGGGGAAGTAATTAATTCTTTTATTTATAAAATGTTGTATTATGAAAAGATTTAGACTCTTTTTGGCAGGAATAGTCGTTATGGCCGCTGTTTCTGCAACACAAGCCGCTGTTGTGACAGATGGTTTTGATTTTGTTGAAAATTTGGTGGTCGGTAGCCAGAATTATGTACAGACAGCACCGGTCGATTATCCCGAATCGTTTGCGTTTATTTCGGTAAATGATTTGAAAACCTATGCTTTTGATGATGTTTTCGGTGTACAGGAGAATAATATAGATATGAAATTCTATATTATGGGAGGAAGTAATAATGCAACGGTACGTCTGTATAGTATGGATGGCGGTAATAACACGAAAGATTCGGAATATAAAAGCGGAGATAAAACTCAGGCCGATTTTACGGTAAAAAATGCAACTCGTTTTATGGCCGTTAAAGGTGTTGATTTTGATGCGGCTACTGTTGATCAACTAAAGAGTCTGTCATTTACAGGAACGAATGCTGTGAATCCTGTGAATGAAGGGGACGTTATCGTATTTAAAACGGCTGAGACTTCAAAAGCTGCTGACCGTTTGGGATTGATAAAAGTTCATTCTATCGTAAAAGAGAATGAGACCAGCAGTAAAGGGGTGATTACCGTGTCTATTAAAGTGGTGAAACCTGCAAAAGTAGAAACTACAGGATTCCGTTATGGCGTTGTGAAAGTTGGTACTTATGGATTCTCTACAGGAACAGTTGAAGGGTATGAAGGTATAGGTTCTCTTCTTTCGATAAAAGATTTGAAATCATATACCGTAGATGAGGCTAAATCTAATTTTAGGAATGTGGATATAAAACTTCATTTGCAGGGAGCTGATTCCGAACCTCGTGTGTATAGTATGGAAAACGGAGATTCGAAAAACTCTCAATATAAAGATGCCGAAGGAAATACATTACAAGCTTTGCTGACTGCGGAGACGACGAATGCAACTCGTTTTTTGGCTGCCGACGATATTGATTTCGATAATGTAACAGCATCTGAAATAGCGGCTATCGATCCGGAAACGATCGGAAAAGGGACGATAAAACCTGCTGCCGAAGGAGATGTTATTCTTTTTAAAACCGATGAAAATTCAACTGCCGGAAGTAAGGTCGTAGGAGTGATGCGTATTGATCGGATAACTTTGGTTAATAACGTGAATAAAGAGTTGGGTTGTTATACTGTATCGATAAAGGTGTTGGATAATACAGAAAGTGTATCTGTTCCGAAAGTCGCTAATAACGAATGGAGTTTGAAGGGCAAGAGTGTTCGTATTTTGGCCGATGCCGGCTCTAAACTGAATGTATATGCTGCCGGTAGCGGACAGTTAGTAAAGACAATTGATGTTGTAGCTGGAGATGTGATAGATTTTTCTAATTTTTCGGGTGCTTATATAGTTTCTTATGGAGGAAAGTCGGAGAAAGTGATTTTCTGATATGAGATGTGAGAAAAGATTTGTCCGTTAAAAGTCCTGTGAGAATTTTTGACGGACAATCTTTTTGTTGTTGAAAGCCTCTGAATTTTCCGATAAAGGAATGTTATTCGATCATTTTTGTATTTTTCCTCAGTCTGTTTTTTCGTTTCTACTCATCAGATAGCCCGTTATCCTTTTCGTAAAAACAGGAAAATATCCTCAAAAGAGACTCTCGAACTGGACCAAACAAAATTGAGACAGCTCCTGAAACTCTATACGGGTATGATTTTCCCTAATTCGACATACCAGATATAACCTTTTACCTGAGAGAATCCCATTTCTTTTATGAGGGATATATACCGGATCACTTGTTTGTGATAGCTTTTTTTCTGAATATTCCCGAATTTGTAGTCGATTACAGAAACTTCTTCTCCGGAAATGACTACCCGATCCGGACGGAGGAATGTTCCTTTTTGCTGTAAAATTTCCGTTTCGTTGATAATTTGTGTATCGGGGGAAAACCATGGGGCAACTTCAGGTTGGTCTAACCACGTTTTTAATTTTTTTTCTAAGGCGACTCCTTCTTCATAGCTGAGTTGTCCGTTGAATATATATGGTAAAACGGCGTTGTGAATATCTTCTGCATAGCGGACGTTGCTGAGAATTTCGTGCATGAGATTGCCGTGTTGCCGTTCGTGACTATCTCCGAAATAGCCTTTCCCGTGTAGTCGTAATTGAAGGCGTTTACCGGGATCGGCAGACCGATATTCGGGCATTATTTTAGTTTCTTGTTTTTCTTTTGCTGTTTGTATATTTTCCCATGTCTCTCCGGTTTCATAACAGTTTTTTCCCGGATCATAATCAGCAGACAAATCGATTATCGGTCTCTCTTTTTCTTCCGGGCAATTTATTTTATTTTCGGGATTGACACAATAGTATAACAATCGGGAAAGAGAACCGATAGTCCCTTCTTTTTTAGGTTTCGGAGTAAAGAGTATCAGTTCTTCTTCTGCCCGGGTAAAAGCTACGTATGCAATGTTGAGATTATCGATATAGGCGTGCATCTTTTCGTTGAAGTATGCATCGGCATAAAGACTTTTTTTCAAGATCGATCCATAACGTATCGGGACAAGCGGAATGTCATCCAGAGGTTCTTTTTGATTACACCAAAGTATGTTTTCGTGATGTGGGTTGTGGTCGATTTCCCAATCGCAGAACGGGATGATAACGGCTTTGAATTCCAATCCTTTCGATTTATGGATCGTCATGATGCGAATCGCATTTTGGGAGTCGGGCGTTGTTATGGTTTTCTTTATCCCTTGTTCGTTCCACCATTGTAAAAAAGAGGCGGGGTCGGCCGAATGATTTGTTGTATAGTCGAGTACGATGTCCTGGAATGCCTGAATGAATATGCTTTCATTTCGTTCTCCGGAGGGAGGAAACAAGCTAATGATTTTTTCGCACATTTCGAATAAGGGCGTGTTTCTCAATTGTTCGAGCTCTCTGACGATTTCCGGATCGAAATGATGCGATAATTCTTTCTCCTTTTCTGCGAAATAAGAGGCGAGAGCTGTTTCCGGAGGGAGATTCCGGTGTGCTGTCGAATATTCATATACGGCAAGTATCCGGTTTATTTCCGTCTCCGGATTTTGCAGGTAGTTTAAAATGCCGATTATCAGTTTGACAATCGGGGCATTGTGTATGAAAAGAGCTTCGTCCGAAATAATATCGAAGCGATATGCCGGATTGTTATTCTCGGCTTTGGCTTTTAAAAGACAATCTGCAACAAGGCTGCCTTCGGCTTTGCTTCTGACCAGAATGGCAATGTCCTTTAACGAGATATTTTTGTCTTGAAGTTCTTTTAAGGTTTGTGGAAGTAGTTCTGTCGCCCGGTTTTTCCAGTCTGTTTTTTCTCCTTCTTCCGTCTCGGTTTCCAGAAATATCACTTTTACATGTCCCTTTTTTTCTTTATTTTTAGGGGATATATGTTGATATATATCTTGGTATGCTTTCCCTATCTTCTCGGCATATTCGGAGTCGATGTGTACATTGACGGGAGTGTCGGCGATTTCTTTTTGTAAAGATTCTTGAAGTAAAAATGATGCTTTCCTGAAAAACGAATTGTTGAACTGTATGACGTTTATACAGCTTCGCCAGTTCGTCCCCAGTATATGGTCGTTCAGTTCTTCCGGTTTTCTGAACTGGTTACCCAATTCGTCGCTCAGCAACTTCCAGTCAGAATTTCTCCATCGATAAATACTTTGTTTTACATCTCCCACGATAAGGTTACGACCGCCTTTATCATTACTCTCCTTAATCAGCGGAAAAAAATTATTCCATTGCATCCGAGAGGTATCTTGAAACTCATCGATCATGAAATGGTCGATCCGGTTACCGGTTTTTTCATATACGAAAGGCGTATCGCTACCGTCGATGATCCGGTTGAGCAATTCGGTGGTATCGGACAAAAGAAGAATATTGTGTTCTTTTTCGTATGCTTGAATGTGTTTGTCGATGTCGCTCAAAATACCTAATGTATAAATATAGCGACGTGTTTCCATTACCGATACATAAAACGGATAAGCATCATAGCAGGAGATAATCTGTTTGATATATTCGTTTAATTCCGGAAATATTTCCCGAACTTTTGTAATAATGTCGGGAGAAGTCTTTTTTGTCGTCCAGTTTTCGATATTGTCGGATAGTTGTGTAAATGAGGCGTTCGGTTCTTTTATGTTGCCGTCCGCCCATTTGGAAAACTCTTTGAACGGAGACCGATTCCCGCCTTTAAGGTCTTCAGGGAATAGTCCCGCTTTTTTCATTATTTCAGTGGCTTTTCGTGCTATTTCCCGACTTTCGGTCTCGAAATCCTGTTTTATAATATTCAGTTTTTTGATGTATGCTCTTAATAGATCTTTGTCAGCCATGAAATGGCGTATTTCCGAACTGTGCGATTTATATTCTTCTTTAAATATTTCGTGTGCCAACTGGTCGATATTTCGTTGTATTCCCCAGCTTTTCCCTCCTTCGACCTGCTCTTCGGAAAACCGGATCAGCCAGTTTAGCAATTCTTTATTTTCAGGATTTTCGAGATCGAAGAACATCCGGTCTATAGCTTCCGTAAGCACATGACTATTGTCTATTTCGGTATTATATCCGCCTTGTAAACCGATTTCCCGAGTGAATGCTCGTGTCGTTTGTTGAAAGAACTTGTCGATGGTACTGATATTGAACCCCGAGAAATCGTGCAGAAGGGTAAATAAAATTTCTGAGGCTCTTTTTTGAAGCTCTTCGATGTTAGCCGTGATACCGTCTTTTCCCAATAAGTCGTCTAAATATTCCGATTCTGAAGTCCGATGAGCCAGAATATCGAGTTTTTCGATAATACGCCGTTTCATCTCTTCTGTCGCTTTATTGGTGAAAGTTACGGCAAGAATATGTTGAAAAGCCTTGTTCCGCTCCGATGGCAATGTCGGTTCGTTATTAGGGCGAACAGGAGATAATAATAGTTTGAGGTATTCCAATGTCAGCTTGTAGGTTTTCCCCGATCCGGCTGAAGCTCTGTAAACATGGAGCATATCGATATTTATTTAGGCTCTAAATAATCCGGGCTTTCGTATAGCCTTCTTTTTTCAGAATCTCCAAGACCTTAGTGCGAAAATCCCCTTGTATAAGGATTTCCCCGTCTTTACTTGATCCTCCGACTCCGCATTTTGTCTTTAATGTTTTTCCTAACTCTTTGAGGTCTTCTTCTTTCCCGGAGAATCCTGTGATCAACGTTACCGATTTTCCGTTTCGGTTACGTTTGTCGAGTTGTATTTTTAACGGTTGTTTTTCCGGAGCTTGAGTCTCCGGTTCTTCTGTTTCTCCGGTATCGTATGAGAAATCGGGATTTGTCGAATAAACGACATTCAGACGATCTTTCCAATCATTATTATTTTTTGCCATTGTTCGCTATTTTAAAGAGTGAGGTTATCGAATTATAACCAATTATTTGTTTTCAAATTTAATATAGATCGCTAACGTAGCCAAACAAAATATATAGTTTACGAAAAAAAATTATTACTTTTGTATTATTCAGAAAACAACAGATGAATGGCTGGTGATAATTCAAAGATAACGATTAAGTTGCCTGAGCCGTCATTGAGGCGGTTACCTTGGTATTTAGCTTATGTAAAACTTCTTAAAGATAGAGGTGTCGAATATGTGTCTTCTACGCAAATATCTAAAGATATTAATGTCGATGCCTCACAGATAGCTAAAGATCTTTCATTTATTAATATATCGGGTAAGACCCGTGTGGGATATGAAGTGGAATCTTTAGTTTCGGTATTGGAAGATTTTCTCGGATTCACGGATGTTCATAAGGCTATCATTTTCGGGGTCGGTAGTCTGGGGGCTGCATTACTTCAGGATTCGGGTTTAGCACAGTACGGAATGAATGTGATTGCCGGATTTGATATAAAAGAGGAATTGGCTGGGACTTTTATTAATGGCATACCTGTATATCACGTGTCGGAGTTTGAGGAACGGCAAAAAATGTTGAATGCGCACATCGGTATTCTGACAGTTCCGGTAGAACGTGCACAGGAGACATCTGAAAGTATGATAGCGGGAGGAATTAAGGCCATCTGGAATTTTACTCCGTTCAGAATACGTGTGCCTAAACATATTGTTGTGCAGAATACTTCTATTTATGCACACCTTGCCGTTATGTTCAATAGACTGAATAATATTAAAAAATAAAAATACTTTCCGGTTTTTTATTCCGGAAACCTTATAAATACTTCAGAATGAAAATTATTGCCGTAGGTTGGAATTATCTCGATCACAATAAAGAGATGAATCGTACGTTATTACCAAAAGAACCGGTTATATTTCTGAAACCCGAAACAGCTTTATTAAAGGATCATAAGCCGTTTTTTCTTCCGAATTTTTCGAACAGAATAGAATATGAAACGGAAATCGTAATTCATATTTGTCGGTTGGGAAAGAATATAGCTCCGCGTTTTGCTCACCGATATTATGATGCCGTTACTGTCGGCATCGATTTTACGGCACGGGATTTACAATCCCGGTTACGAAGCGAAGGAGCTCCGTGGGAAATCTCTAAGGGGTTTGACTCTTCGGCTGTGGTCGGAGATTTTGTCTCGCTTGATCAGGCTGGAGAAATACAAAACCTTACCTTTTTTCTGCAAATTAACGGAGAAACGGTACAACAGGGAAATACGGCAGATATGATTTTCCCGGTGGATGAAATTATTGCGTATGTGAGTCGTTTTTATACGCTCAAGATAGGAGATCTGATTTATACGGGAACGCCGAAAGGTGTAGGACCGGTGGCAATAGACGATCATTTGCAGGGATTTCTGGGAGACCGTAAAGTATTGGATTTCCGTGTGAAATAGACCGGTTGGAATTTTCTGTTGCTTAGAATTATAAAGATGAGAAAAAATACCGTTATTTTATTTTCTTTATTTCTGTCTTTCTGCATTTCCCTTTTTCCGGAGATGTTGAATGCTCAGTCTGACCGATATACCGGAATATCAAAATTAAATTCCGGTTATTGGGTAAAAATCAGAATATCGGAAAGCGGTATATATCAGATTTCTTATGCCGATTTACGGGCATGGGGATTTGTCGATCCGGCAAAAGTGAAACTTTACGGATACGGCGGTGCAATGCTGCCGGAGGACTTTCAAAAGCCTTATATCGATGATTTGCCTGAAGTGCCGGTGATGCGTTACGGGGAGCGGATGATTTTTTATGCACAGGGAGTCGTGAAATGGACGGCCGGCAGTTCTTCGTTTACGCATGAAAGAAATCCGTATTCTCAGTATGGATATTATTTCCTGTCCGAAAATGATGACCAACCTCGTACAATGGAAACTGTAGCTGCAAATGAGTCTACAAGTGCAACGACTGTGAATGTCTTCGATGATTATGCTTTACATGAACAAGAACTTATTAATTTAGGACGTACAGGCCGAAAATTTTATGGTGAGGATTTTATTTATGAACAAATCAGGACTTTTACGTTCGACATTCCGGGAATTACGGAGACTCCGGTTTCGATGCAGATCGATTTCGTAGTTAAAGCTTTGGCGGCAAATTCTAACACTATTGCAGGGAAAATAAAAATTAAACACAATGATGTTGCTCTTTCGGAGTCTTCTCAGGATAGGGTTTATGCTATTTTGAATAATAGTCAAGAGGCGACCTATGCAAGTGGACGTTCGACATCTTCTACAAAAACATGGGTGAGAGATCCCGATAATCCCGACCGCATTACAATACAATTCGAAGGAAGTCAAGCCTCTACGGCACGGCTTGATTTTATTCGATTGAATATGGAACGAGATTTGAAAATTTATGACGGAATCGTTGCATTCCGAAATTTGAAAGCCCGGAATACATTATTGAAATATGCCGTTAATATATCCGGATCTTCAGATCCTCGAATTTGGGATATAACCGATCTTCAAAATCCTGTATCTATCGAAAGCTCACTACATGACGGATGCTTGTGGTTTGTCCCTCAGTCGGTAGGATTAAAAGAATATGTCGCATTCGATGCGGCACGGACATTCCCGTCCCCTGAATATGTAGGAATTGTGTCGAACCAGAATCTGCATGGTTACAGTCGTGCCGATCTGGTTATTATAGTTCCGCCGGAATTTTACTCGCAAGCCGAACGTTTGGGAAAATTCCATGAATCGGAAGATGATATGTCGTATTTAATTGTATATCCGGAACAGATTTACAATGAGTTTTCTTCCGGAACTCCCGATGCGACAGCGTACAGGCGCTTTATGAAGATGTTCTATGACCGGGCGGAAGGAAATGAAGATTTGAGACCGCGTTATTTGTTGCTTTTTGGAGACGGTACGTATGATAATCGTTTGATTACGAGTGAATGGCAAGGCTATAAGTATCCGTTTTTATTAACTTTTCAGTCAGAGTCGAGTTTAGATGAACGTACGTCTTATGTAACAGATGATTATTTCGGATTTTTAAAAGATACGGATGGCGCGAATTTACTGGCCGATAAACAGGATATTAGTATCGGGCGTTTCCCGGTACGAACATTAGCCGAGGCGACTGTTGCCGTGGATAAGGTAATCGAATATGGACAAAACAAAAATTTCGGAGTATGGAAAAATAATCTTTGTTTTGTAGCCGATGACGGTAATAATTCGGATCATATGGAATTGGCTGACGAGTTGTGCGATAAAATAGAATCGAAATATCCCGAATTTTTCCCGTATAAAGTTTATCTCGATGCTTATACTCGGGTGAGTTCTGCAAGCGGAGGTACTTATCCTGATGCGAAGAAACGCATGTTCGATTTATTGGATGACGGGTTGCTTTTTATCAATTTTTGCGGGCATGGGAGTTCTACAAGTTGGACGGCGGAGAAGATTTTGGAAATGTCGGATATTCGTAAACTCTATTTGAAACGTCTTCCGTTATGGATTACGGCGACTTGTGATTTCAGCCGTTTCGATGACAAGTCCAATTCTGGAGGAGAAGAGTTGTTCTTGAACTCAAAAGGCGGAGGAATCGCCCTTTTTACGACTACTCGAGTGGTATATATGGAAAAGAATGCTATTCTGAACAAAATGTTGATCGAGAATATCTTCGAACGGGATACGGACGGCTCGAGATACCGTTTGGGAGATGTGATGCGTGTTGCGAAGAAGGCTGTTGCCGAATATGTCAATTCGGATGGAATTCGTCCGTATGAAAGAGATTTGAATAAACTGAATTTTATCCTCTTGGGAGACCCTGCACTCCGGTTGGCTTATCCTGAATATAAGATGGTAATTACCGAGATTAACGGAGACCCGATCGATGAAACTTCAGATTTGCAGACTCTGAAAGCACGTTCTTGGGTAAAAATGAAAGGTGAAGTGCGGGATCATACCACAGGCGAAAAGAAAGAAGACTTTAACGGCTTGGTATATCCCCGGTTATATGATTCGAAGAAAGAGATAACGACGAATGGTTTTGAAAGCGATGTACCCTTTACGTTTTATGAACGTGCAAATATGTTATATTCCGGTAAAGATTCGGTTCGGAACGGAGAGTTTGAATTTGAGTTTAAAATGCCTGTGGAACTGAACTATTCGTCAGAGACCGGATTATTGAATTTGTACGGGTACGATGAACAAGGACGTGAGGCACAAGGCTCGAACGAGCAGTTTGTCGTAGGTGATATGGATAATGATGTAGAAGCGGATACGGAAGGTCCTATTATTCATTCTATGTATCTGAATAGCGAGACGTTCAGTTATGGAGATAAGGTAAATGAAGAACCTGTATTCATTGCCGATGTAGAAGACGAATCGGGGATAAATATTTCAGGAATAGGTATCGGACACAATATGACGGTAACGATCGACCATTCTTCGGCTCAAGAGTATATCGTTAATAACTATTTTGATCCGGTAGTAGGTGAATTCGGGCGAGGAACAGTAATGTATCAGTTGCCGTCTTTACCGGCAGGATCGCATACTTTGACATTTAAGGTTTGGGATACGGAAGGTAATTCTACCGAAAAAACAACTTCATTTGTTGTCGTACCGGGTATGAAACCCCAGATATTCGATCTTTATCCTCAAAAAAATCCGGTGTCGGAATATGCAGAGTTTTATTTGAAACATGATCGTCCGAATATGAACATACAATTAAGATTGTCTATTTATAATTTGATGGGTACGGAACTGTGGACTTATTCGGATGACGGACTTTCTGATATGTGGACTTCTCAACCGATCGTATGGAATCTGACCGATAAAGCCGGAAGACGGGTTGCACCCGGTGTATATCTTTATCGGGCATATATCTCGACAGAAGGAAGTAAAGAGGCTACCAAGACTAAAAAAATCATAGTCGTTGCACAATAAAAGCCTTTGAATACAGTTTTTTATTAAGGAGAAATAAAATAGAAAAGAGAGAAATATATTTATGAACCGGATACGAAGTTTTTTTGTGATTGCTTTTCTGGGAGCATGTTTTACTTCGTTTGCTCAGAACGATGTTAAGAATAAATTTAATCCGATTAATACGGGAGTAACTTCTTTGGGTATTGCTCCGGATGCTCGAGGCGGATCTATGGGAGACTTGGGAGCTGCTACCGATCCTGATGTGAACTCTCAATATTGGAATCCTGCAAAATATGCTTTTGCATTCAGCCGTGCAGGAGTTTCTGTATCTTATACTCCATGGTTGCGTAAATTGGTTAATGATATTAATTTAGCGTATGTGGCCGGTTATTGGAAATTTGGCAGCAGCGACTTGCAGGCATTGAGCGCTTCGTTACGTTATTTTTCTTTGGGATCGATCAATATTACAGATGATGGCGGAAATGTGACGAATTCGATAAACCCGTATGAGATGGCTTTTGATCTCGGCTATTCCAGAAAATTGTCGCAAAGTTTTTCAATGGGTGTTGTTTTCCGGTTTATTTATTCAGATTTGGCTTATGATGAAACCGAAGGGATGAAAGGTGCTGCGGCTTTCGCTGCGGATATATCCGGTTATCAGACATTTTATCCTATTGTAGGACGGAGCGAGTGCCAGTGGTCATGGGGATTTAATATTTCCAATATCGGTTCTAAAGTTTCGTATGATGGCGGAAATAACAGTGCTTTTTTGCCGACGAACTTGCGTTTAGGGACAACATTCCTTTTCCCTTTGGCTGATTATAATACATTGGCGTTGAGTCTTGATTTGAATAAGCTGTTAGTACCTGCTGCTCCGAGACAAGAGGATTATCTGGATGTAGAGGGAAAAGAGGATAGAGAGGCCTATGAAGCTGCAAAAGAGAAGTATCAAAGTACATCTCCTATCAGTGGAATTTTCAAATCCTTTTCAGATGCTCCCGGAGGATTTAAGGAAGAGCTTCAAGAGATAAATTTTTCGGTAGGTGCAGAGTATGCATATAATAACCAATTCTTTTTGCGAGCCGGATATTATAACGAAAACAAGTATAAGGGGAATCGTAAATATTTTACTTTCGGAGCAGGGTTTGCGCTTAAGGTGCTCCGGCTGGATGCCGCTTATGTAGTTGCTACCGCACAGAGTAGTCCGTTGGATCAAACTTTGCGCTTTTCCCTTTCGTTCGATATGGATGGAATAAAAGATTTGGTTGGACGTAGAAGACGCTGATAAAAAAAGGTAAATGAAGATAAGAGTAGGTTTCGGTTTTGATGTTCATCGGTTGGTCGAAGGTCGGGAACTTTGGTTAGGAGGTATTCATATAGAACATTCATGCGGTTTACTTGGACATTCGGATGCAGACGTTCTGATTCATGCTCTATGCGATGCTTTGCTGGGAGCGGCCAATATGCGAGATATCGGCTTCCATTTCCCGGATACGGCAGGAGAATATAAAAATATAGATAGTAAGGTCTTGTTGCGAGATACGGTTAAGATGATTAGAGATAAAGGATACCAGATTGGTAATGCAGATATTACGGTTTGTGCCGAGCGACCTAAATTGAACCCGCATATTCCGGCAATGAAGAAATGTCTAGCAGAAGTTATGACAGTTGATGAAGAGGATATATCTATAAAAGCTACAACAACAGAGAAGCTCGGATTTATAGGGCGAGAAGAAGGTATCTCGGCTTATGCTACGGTGCTGTTGCAAAAGTAATTTATTCGAATACTATTGTTATACACGAAAAACAGCCGCCTAAAAAATAGCGGCTGTTTTTCGTGTATGAGTAATCTATTTCACATATAACCGTGTTACGGCTTTCCACTCTTTCCCGGGTTCTATAAATTGAAAACCGGTAAGTTCTGCCGGCAGTTTCAGGTTCGGAGCATTCGTTGCCCAGCTTTGCGGTTCAGGACATACATAGGGAACTTCACCGCCGTTATTCCAAAGAGTCCAGTGTTTAAACTGCTCGTCGGTTTCGTAGAATACGCTTATCCCTTTTTCTGTATCGGTTAGAATCGCTCCGTTGTAGTTTTTCCCGTCTATCGATAGCGGTTCGTTAGTCAATGCCCATTCTATTGCTTTGCCGAAAGGATAGAGACCTTTGGTTCGCAAGAGAACTTCTTCTTCGTTCAAGTCGTTGAGTTTTCCGGTCGGAAGCGTACGCTCGCTCATTTCCCAGCGTTTCCCCACCGACAGTTTCAGTTTATAATTGTTACGCTTTCCATCTGTTGTGAAAGGAACATTGATAGGAGTGTGGAATCCCATGCCTATAGGCATATTTTCTTTGCTTTGATTGATGAAAACGGTAGTTTGTTTTAAACCTTCTGCCGACAGCCGGAAAATCATACGGCAAATGAATTCATGAGGGAAATGTTTGTAAATAGGGTCATTGAATAAGTTAGAGAAATAAGATGCTTCTATTTCTACGTAGTCATTTCCGGTTTCCGTCCGGGTAATTATAAACGGCTGGGATTTAATGATCCCATGATGGTAATTGTTCTGAGCGGGAATGGTAATCGGATATTTGTATGTACGGTTCTCGAATGAATAAATTCCGTCTTCGATACGGTTGGGAGGAAATAGAAGCGGTAACCCGAACACTTGAGGCCGTCCTTTGAAAGTCTCTATTTCGTCTTCTGCCGGAGTTCGCAATATTTCTATACCGGAAGCTTTATGGCTTAGTTTAACGACATTAGCCCCGATTTCGGGAATCATAATTGCTTCATATCCGCCTGCTTCAAAATGAATGGCAGACATTCCGTAAAAATCAATTTTTTCGATTTGCATATTTCTTTTGTATTAGTTGATGACAATTGATTTTATTTTCCCAAAAGTACAAATATCCGTTAACCTTGATGTATGAAAAATGGTTATTTGTGTTTAAAATCTGGTTTTGAAGCCTGCTAAAATTTTACTCGGGTCAGGTTTGAGATTTTCTTTCGGAAGAAGTTAAAGGCGGCTGTTGACTGTGTGCTGTGCAGGAATGAGAAAGTAGACTCGAAAGATTCGGATATATAATTTTATCGGAAAATTTAGACAGACTCTTAACGAAAAAAACCTTTTTGCAAGCTGCAAAAAGGTTTTTTATTATCGAAAATACTGTAATTTTTAGAGAGCTTTGATCTCGTGAAGTACACTGTTTGTCTTGTGAACGGCAGCAGCACTTTTTTCGAACAACTCTTTTTCTGCATCATTGAGTTTGAAATCAACCACTTTTTCCCAACCGGTGCGTCCCAAAACAACCGGAACACCTATGCAGATGTCTGACTGTCCGTATTCGCCTTCCAGATATACGCTGCAAGGAACGATTTTTTTCTGATCGTGAAGGATAGATTCAACAACGTATGCAGCAGCTGCACCCGGAGCATACCATGCAGAAGTCCCTAATAATTTTGTCAATGTAGCACCTCCTACCATAGTATCGGCAGCTACTTTTTCTAAAGTTTCGGCATCGAGAAGTTGAGATACCGGCAGCCCCTTATAGGTAGCAAGACGAGTTAAAGGAATCATTGTCGTGTCGCCATGACCGCCGATTACAACGCCTTCTACTTCATTAGGATTGGCATTCAAAGCTTTGCTTAAATAGCATTTGAAACGGGAACTGTCTAATGCTCCTCCCATACCGATTACACGGTTTTTAGGAAGTCCCGAAGTTTTCTGAATCAGATAAGTCATAGTGTCCATAGGGTTGCTTACGCAGATAATGATTGCGTTGGGTGAGTGTGCTAATACACTTGCTGCAACAGATTTTACAATTCCTGCATTTACGCCGATCAATTCTTCGCGAGTCATACCCGGTTTACGAGGAATACCGGATGTAATGACAACAACGTCAGAACCTGCGGTTTTTGTATAATCGTTGGTAACTCCTGTGATACGAGTGTCAAAACCGAGCAAGGTTGCCGTTTGCATCATATCCAATGCTTTACCTTCTGCTACGCCTTCTTTGATATCCAACAATACTACTTCGTCGGCCACTTCATTAAAAGCCAATACATTTGCGCATGTAGCACCTACGTTACCTGCACCTACGACTGTTACTTTTGACATAATAATTCTTTATTTATTAGTTGATAATTAAACTCTTTTTTACGGTTGCAAATGTACAAACGATATTTAATTGTGGAAAATTTTCCGTATTTAATTTTTGATAAATCATATCTATTCGGGTTAATTTTATTCGGTTTGTGTCAGAATATTCGATATTGAGCAATGAACAGGGGATATGAACGGTTGTTGATAATTATAATTGTCAGATATATAGATGGTTATGAATTAATTTAGAGAAGGATATGAACATTGACTGTGTATAAGTAAGGCGTTTTTGTGAATAACTTCGATCGTGTTCGGTTAATAACTCGATTATTGCGGAAAAAGACTAAAATACAGGTTGAAGGATTGGTTTCTCGTTGGAGTTCTATTTTTTGTTATTAACAACAGTGGATAATGTTAATGTCTTTATTTTTATTAAGTTATATTTTTTATTGGAAGAGTTATAAAAATGAATTGTTGATAACATTGTTAATAATCCGTTGTAATTTGTAAGTTATAAACTATTCGTTGATTATCGATTTAAAAAATTAAATTTTCTTTCATTGAAGGATTGAATCTACTTGAAATAAAAGTATTATTATAACTCTTAGAGCCTATCGTAAATTTTGCTCGGGTCAGTTTTGAGAGTTTCTTTTGAGTATGTTTTTCTGTTTTTAGGAGGATGATAGCGGGCTATCTGACGAGTGAAAACGGGAAAAAAGACCGGAAGAAAGCGCAAAAATGACCTGATAATATTTTTCTATTGGAAAATTTAGACAAGCTCTTACATAGGATCGACATCGTAATATACGGTAACAGATTTGAATCGTTCGTCTTTTAGCATATCGTCTTGAGCCTGATATAAGAGTTCTCTCACTTTTGCCATAGATGCATTATTTTCTACTTTTAGAACGATTTTGCGGATATATAGAGATTGTATCCGGGCAACAGGGGGAAGATCCGGACCTAATATGCGATGAGCGAAAACCTGTCGTAAACGTGTTGCATAAGAAAATGCGATCGAATTGAGAATTGTTTCATCTCTATGTTTAAGATATATATATATCAATCGGAAAAAGGGCGGATAGGAAAATTGCCGACGTTCCTCCATTTGTGTATAGAACATTCCTGTGTAATCGTGGTTGATAACCTGTTGTATGAGCGGATGTTCAGGCTGTGCCGTTTGCAGAATTACAGTACCCTGGCGTTTCTTTCGTCCGGCACGTCCTGCAACTTGAGCCATAAGTTGAAATGCCCGTTCGTGAGCTCTGAAATCAGGAAAATTCATCATTGTATCGGCACTTAAAATACCGACTACGCTTACGTTATCGAAATCCAGTCCTTTGGTGATCATTTGAGTCCCGACCAGAATTTGAGTTTTGTGCTGTTCGAAGTCTTCGATCAGCTGTTCATAAGCCTTTCTCGTACGAGTAGTATCCAGATCCATACGGGCGATTTGGTAACCCGGAAAATATTGGGCGGTATCCTCTTCGATGCGTTCTGTACCGAATCCTCGAATGTCGATTTCAGTATGTCCGCAAGCAGGACATTGTCTGGGAACTTCGCATGTATATCCGCAATAATGACAAGTAAGTTGATGATATCGTTTATGATAGGTTAATGTTACATCGCAATATTTACATTTGGGAACCCATGCACAAAGTTTACACTCTATTACTGGGGCGAAACCTCTGCGGTTTTGAAATAAAATGACCTGTTCCCCTCTTTTTAAGGCTTGATTGGCTTCATCGAGAAGCAGAGGAGATATATTGCCGGTCATCTGTTTTTTACGACGAAGCTCTTGAGTATTGGCTACTAATATTCGAGGCAATTGTATATCTTCGAAACGGGAAGAAAGTTCTACGAATCCATATTTCCCTTGTTGTGCATTATAGTAGCTTTCTAAAGCCGGAGTAGCACTTCCTAATAATGTTTTTGCACCGTGCATCGATGCCAATACGATGGCTGCGTTACGGGCATGATAGCGTGGAGCGGGGTCTTGTTGTTTGTAGGTGTTTTCATGTTCTTCATCTACAATAACCAGTCCTAAATCTTTGAAAGGTAAAAATATTGAGGATCGTACTCCGAGAATGACTTGTATTCCTTTGTCCTTTAGTAGGTTATTCCATATTTCTACCCGTTCGTTATCGGTGAATTTGGAGTGGTAAATAGCAAGACGGTCTCCGAAAACTCGTTGTAGCCGGGTTGTAAGTTGAGTAGTTAAAGCTATTTCAGGAACGAGATAGAGCACCTGCCTCCCTTTTTGGATGACTTCTTGAATCAGGTGGATATATATTTCGGTCTTACCGCTGGAAGTTACACCGTGCAGCAAAGTAACCTCTTTATCTTTGAAAGAATAAAATATTTCGTCAAGAGCTTTTTGCTGTACCGTGTTGAGAGAGTGAGCCGGTTCAGCAGACCGTTCGGTAGTGCCTAACCGACTTATTTCCCGTTTATAAGAGATTAGTATCCCTTTATCGAGCAGTCCTGAAAGGACTGATGAGGATACATCGGCTCTTTCGAGCAGAGTATTTCGGGATACTTCTTTATATTGCCCTCTTTGCATGAATGATGACAATTCGAGATAGGCCATCAATAATTTGAGCTGTTTCTTGGCAGATGTCAATTGTTCGAAAATAGGCCGTAGTTTCTCTTGTTCTTCCGGTTCGAAAGCCAGTTTTATATATGTCTCGGTTTTAGGGCGATATTTCCGTTTAATCTGTTCTGTAATGAATAAAACCTCTTTGTCGAGCAGAGTACGGATAACAGGTAAAATATTGCGTAACCCGCTCTCTTTCTCCAGATCTTGTACTGAGATTTTAGGATACTTGCTTAGTGTGTCTAATAATATCGATTCCCTTTCTGTTAGTCGGTTGTCCGAATTTTCTTCATAATCAGGATTAGGAGAAACTAAGGTTTCGCTTTCTAATTTTAATCCTGACGGTAGTGCAGCTTTATATACATCGCCGACAGAGCAAAAATAATACCCGGCAATCCATTCCCAAAATTTGAGTTGAGGACGTCGTAAAATCGGCTCATTGTCCAATAAAGAGATAATCTCTTTTGTCTCATAATCAGCAGGTGCATGATTATGAGTAAAAATGACGATAGCCGTATAATATTTTTTTCGTCCGAAAGGGACGATAACCCGGCTTCCGGTAGATAAATTTTCTTTTAATTCCGCAGGAATACGGTATGTATAATATTTATGTAACGGAAGAGGTAATATGACATCGGCAAACTGGGACACGTCTGGTATGGATTTAGAATTGTCAGACAAAAATAGTAAAATGCCTCGGATTTGTAATGCTCATCTCATTTATAATTTGCAAATTGAGAAACGTCAGTAATAGTCAATCTGAATTTTCAAAAATATTATCCAGTCTTTTGTCGTTTTTACGAAGAGAATCGTAGACTATATGCTGAGTGAAAATAACAAGGTATCTTCAGAATAAACTCTCAAATCTGACTTGAATAGAATTTGGACAGATTCTAAGAAAATCTATTAATTAAAAATCCTTTTTATTTTTTTAATTGTGATATGATTAATTCTTATATTTGTGATATAGGGTTAATATGAGATTGATTTAGCTAAGTTTATTATATATTTTGAAGGAAATATTGACATGGAGAAAGGTAATTTAAGTTCTAGCTCTTTTAGCTATAGAGATTATAATAGTTATAATCGTAAATTTAATGAGCAAGATTATATTCTTGTAGTAAAAGATGAAGATTTCCCGGATAAAAATGTTATTTCTATCTTACATAGGGATGGACAAATAATAGAAGATATTGATGAATATGATATGGGGAATAAAATATTTATCGTGAAGGATAAATATAACCAAGATGTATTATCGTTAGGGGAGCGATTTACTGTTAATCAGTTATTTAAAATTGCATCGGGAAATGTCATTTATAATAGTGGAAATGAAGAAAACCCCAACTTCCCTAAGGTTAAAACCTTTCATTCTAATTTAAGTGAAATTTTAAACAATGAGATAATAGAAATATTTGAAGGTGAAATAAGTGAAGCAAAGTCTACTTTTAGCTTGAAAGAAGATATTCTGAAACCTCTGTTGTCTGATAATTATGTAGGACTTAATAATTGTTTTTTTATAACAGAAGATAATAAAACAATGAAAGGACCTTTTGTTGCAAAGAAAAAAGATAGTGAGGAACGATTTGTTATAAGGAAATCTGAATATATGCAATTTGGAGAATATGAAATGAAAGAAAAATCTTTTGTTGCCTTTTCTGCAAATGATGTTGATAGGAGGATTTTCATCCCAGGAGTGAATGAATTGCCTTCTCCGCATATAATTGATTTCATAAGTGACGAAGATTTATTAAAGGAATTTGAAATAAGAGTAAAAGGTTCTTCTAATGATTATAATATTGATGTTTTAAATTCATTCATTGATTTTATTCAAAAATCTAGGTCGGAAATAAGTGATAATGCCTATGTGAGAAGAAATGAACGATTATTGGCTATTATAGATGCGGGAAAAAATGAGATATTGTCAAATATTGATTTTATAGATCGTTTGCCTCAGATGAAGTTTGTGAGAGATACAATAAATAAATTGTCAGAAAAAAGATTGCAATTAAATGCGGAAATTGAGAGGTTAAAAACTCAAGAAGAAAAATTGCAACAAGATATAGAAAAGGAAAATCAGGAATTTGAGAGTTTAAAACGGGATAAAGAGAATTTTAAAGAACAAGAGTTGATTAATAAAAAAACGAATTTAGAAGCTGAAATAACGAAACTAGAAGAACGCAAAAATAACTTATCTTCATTTGTTAATGTTGAAGAGGAAAGACTCTCTGAAGAATTAGCAACAATAAAGGAAGACATACGGTGGAGAGAAAATAGTAAACGAGACCTAGAGGATGCGATTCAGAACCTAAGAAAAGAATTTGTTAATAAACAAATAGAAGAGCAAGAAAAGTTGAAAGAATTAATTCAGCATAAAAAGTATTTTGATTTTTTGAGTGGGCGTGATTTATCTACATATAATATAAATGAAGAAATTAAGTATCCAGATTTAAGGATTAAAGATGAAGATGTGAAATATGAGAACTATGTTTCATTCAGAAATAAAGTATTAGATATTCTTGCGCGAAATAATAGAAAGGTGGATTCTCACTTTCTTGACAATCTTCTTATTTCAATTCATCAGAATACTCTTACACTATTGGCTGGATTACCGGGTACAGGAAAGACTTCTTTAGCAAAGTTGTTAGTGAATATTTTGGCTCCTACTGAAAAAATAAGAGAAGTATCTGTAAGTCGTGGGTGGACTAGCAGCAAAGATTTAATAGGTTTTTTTAATCCATTAACAAAAAGATTTACTCCATCATCAACTGGAATATATCCATTATTGAAGCAATTGGATTATGAATGTAAGAACAGTCTATTTTTAGATTCTTCTCTAGCTTATGTAATTCTAGATGAGGCAAATTTGAGTCCGCTGGAACATTATTGGTCAATATTTTATAACTTAACAGATAGTAAAGTGGATGAAGGTAAATACTTTGCCTTAGATTTAGGTGGTACAGAGCATCTTAGATACGCTAATAATTTAAGATTTATTGGTACAATAAATTATGATCAAACTACTGAAGAACTTTCTCCTCGAGTAATAGATCGTGCCAATATTATACGTTTAAAACCTGAAAATTTCAATATAGACAATTTAATCTGTCAAGATATTAAAAAAGTTCTTTTGCGTTATAAGGACATAATAGATTATTTTGAGTTGTTAGATTTTAAGGATGAATTAAATGTTGCTTTTGATGATGAACGAGAACAGCTTTTCAGGGATATTAAAGACAAATTTAGAAAACTGAATATTTATGTAAGTCCCCGTGTTGAAATATCGATAAAAAGGTATTGTAATGTTGCTAAAAAAATTATGCATGAAGAAAACAGACCGCTTGATTATGCTATAGCTCAACGCCTATTGCCTTTAATCAATGTACAAGGTATACATGCTAAGCAGAAATTAAAAGAACTTCAAGAAAAGTTACCTGAAGAGAAATTTAGTATATCTGCAAGTATTTTGAAAGATATAATTTCATTGGGAGAGGAAGGAGAAATTTATGAGAATCAATTTAATTACTTTTTAACATTGTCTCATGCTTAAGGTTTTTCGACATCATCATAATAATATTGAGGAAGTTCGTCCTGTTAATGGTGTATATAAAGTTTGTGAGCTAGATGCTTATGAACTGAAATATACTTCAAATTCGCCGATAATAGATCAAAAGGTTTTTTTGGAGGATATTCTACTGGATTGTTCAATGTTTAATATTACTCAATTAGAGGTTGTTACAATAAAACCAGAATGTTTATTTATTGACTGCTTTGGATTTTCCTCATTGAAAGTCAATAATGAAGTTTTTAATTTTAATGTTTTGATAGAAAAGCTAAAAAAAGATGATGCTGAGGGTATGTTAATGTATCTATGGAAGCAGGATAGAAGATTATATAATATTTTTTTATCTAAGAGTTCTATTACTGCATCTAATATACAAGAAACAGAGATTAATATGACATCTAAGTTTATTAATTATGCTAATTCTTTTTATGATAAAATGTTGGAGTATATTGCCTCATTTAAATCGTTACCGTATTATGTATTACGTCCGAAAAGTGAACTTTCAAATTATTTTGCGAATTTAATTGACGCAGATTCTATACCATGGATATTAGAAAATTTGGATGCAGTATCTTTTAGCCCTGAATTTCGATATGATCCTGATGCAATTGATTTTAATGGGACTTATGGAGTTATAGACCAAGTGTTTGTCAACAAACAGGTTTACTGCTATAATACATATGAAAATAATATTATTTTAGGGGGATTTTTACGTTTGATAAATAAATTGAGCTCCTTAAAAAAAGAGATAAGTAACAACATTGATGTAACAAAGAAATATAGTGATGATAATTATGTCGATTTTCGAGACCTTAAAAAGATTCCGTATATACGATTATTGAAAGAGGCCGTGGATATTAAACGCAAACTTGAAAATTTATATTTAAAGTACAGAAATATTTTTATTGATGCTCTCCCTCAAATAGAACGTCCTACTTTAACTCCTGTTTTTATTGGCCGTAGGCATTATGCCAATGCTTTTAAGTTGGTACAAAAAGCATGGAATGTTAAATTTGATTTTCATGGCGATATGCTATTATTCAATATACAGAAAATGAGTTATTTGTATGAGATGTATAATTTCTATTTTTTGTTAGAAGTTGTAGATAAAGAAGTAAAGGAGTTAGAATTTAAAGAAAATGAAAGTTATAATGATTGTAATGCTGGATATTTTAAATCTTATAAGAAAGATGAATTGACTATTAATTTTTATTATGAACCGCATTTTTTTTGTGAGAAACAATCTATGTTAGATTTAGTTAGAATTGATAGTGAGGAGGGTACTTATTACAAACCTGATTTTTTAATTGAGTTTGTATCTCTTTCTAAAGATAATGTTTATTGTATATTAGATGCTAAATATTCTAGAGAAAGGACTATTGGAAGGAGGTTAAATGATTGTATATATAAATATATATTAAATACAGGTATATTCCAAAACCCGTATAGAAAAATAGATTATTTATTTATTTTAGCCCCAGTAGATAAAAAAGTAGATTATATTATGATTGATTCATATTATCCTCAAATTGGGATAATACCTTCTAAGCCTTCTAATGTTGTAGATATACAAGATACGATTTCAAAGGTAATAAAAAAATCTTATGAACAATTAAGTAATAAATATATTGCATAATTAATCTCTTAAGGCAGAGGAAATACAATACATAGTTGATATAAATAATAGAACGATACAAGTAAAAACAATTCTTTTGAATCCAAATATTTTATGTTTAATGGTATTTGTTTTTGTTTCCGTCAGTATAGAAAAAATAAAGAGGTAGTCTCAAAATAAAAATTGGAATTTGAAAATCTTATAGATTGAAACTTCAAAAAGAAAAATACCTTGTTGTTATGTATAGGAGTAGTCATTTTTGTTTTGACACGCCCCCTTTTTTATGTCAAAAATCCGTATCATAATCTTTTAATAATTCGTTAGCGTCTTGGATATCATGAGGTGTATATATATCAGCCATTAATACCGAGTGCCAGCGGGCTTGATCCCTGATGCTCAACTTATCTACATTATTTCTTAACATAGTCGTTACCCCTGTGTCTTTCAGTGAATAAAATTTATATTGAGGTTTGAGTTTCAATGCCGGCCTTAAATGTAAATGCCAGTAATCCCGGAACTGTTTTTCAGATCGATATTCCAGACCCGGCCGACACTCGGAAGAAAACAAATAATAGTTTGTCGGATAGGTTAGGACTCCTAAATCGATCATAAGGGTAATTATTTTTTTATTTAATGTAACAACGGCATCGCAGCGATTCTTTGCAATATCACCGGACACAAATATTGTCTGATGCTTCACGGAAATGTCTCCGATCTTTATTTTAGACATTTCTTTCGGCCGGATAAAACAGTAATGCAGAATATAACAGGCTAACAGGTAGTGTTTGTTGTGATTTGTCAACCATGTTTTTAAAGAATCCAATATATTGGGTGGGATTACGGTACGCTGTTTTTTTATGGATCGTTTACCTAATACATCTAATCCGTCAGTAAATTTGCTCGAATGATAACTGTTTTTTGTCAGATATGAAGCGAACACCCGTAACCAGCCTAAATAATTATCACGAGTTTGCGGACAATTTCCCCGATCGATATAAATATGATTTAAAAAATTGTTGGCGTAATCTTTATTCAATTGGTAAATATAAGTGATCGGAATCGGTAAAGAAGTATTGTATTTAATCAAATTACGCATATAAGACATATATCCCGTATAAGTATCTTCACGCAAAATACCGTCTTTCAAATACCTTGTAATTGTTCGTTCATAGGACAGGCATACATCGGCAAACAGCATATATCCTTTTCCCGTTCCTTGTTCGATAAAAGGATTATAACCGGCTCTTAATTTCTCTGACAGCCGTATTATCAAATCGCTTGCATATTTCCTTCGTTCGCTGATCTTTTCGACGTGATTTATTTTTATGCGTTTGAGCCGCATTTTATTAAGTTCCGGATCAAACGCATAAAAACCTATATACCAGTCTTTCCCGTTTTTCCCTGTGTATAATTTCGGAGGAGTATATCCGATAATACTCTCTAATTGTTGGTTTTTCTTTCGTATAGACATTTTTTTTTTTGCCCGGCTTAAAAAAAGTCGACCAAATGTTTAACAACCCTCTCCCGTATTTCTCCCGGCACAAAATAGCGACATAGCCGTAACTTATTGATAATCAATAAGTTACGGCTATGTATGTCGGGGTGACTGGATTCGAACCAGCGACCACACGCCCCCCAGACGTGTACTCTAACCGGACTGAGCTACGCCCCGATTAATTGTGTGGCAAAAGTAGTATATTTATTTTTATCAGCAAAATTTTTCTGTAAAATTTAGACAGACTCTCAGGGAAACATAACTTGTCCTATATAGAAAAGAGATTCTTTTATAAGTGAAAAAGATCTCGGTACAGATCAAAAGCGGTACATATTTCCTCTTTTGTTGCTGTTTGGTTAATTTCCACTATGCCGACATCTTTCAGTAATGTGAAATTGACACTATCCGATTCGTTTTTTTTGTCGTGAGTCATCTTTTCATGTAAAGAGTCGTAATCTTCACATGTAATTGGAAATGCACCGTAATTATCAGCAATGAAAGTCGATAATTGACGAATACGTTCTACCGGAAAGCCTAAATGCATGTGAGATAATAGCAGTTCGCAAATCAATCCCCAAGCTACGGCATATCCATGTTGTATCGGAGATTTGCGTTCATGCGATAAACTTTCGAATGCATGTCCTACTGTATGACCGAGATTTAAAGATTTTCGGATATTCTTTTCAAAAGGATCAGCTTCCACTATGCGTTCTTTTACTTTTACTGATTCTTCCAGTAATTTCAGCAGTTTGTCTAAATCGAGATTGGAAAAATCCAATGCCAATAATTTGTTGTATGTGTCGGGACTGCTAATCAGTCCGTGTTTAAGCATTTCTGCATAGCCCGAAAGGAGATGTTCTCGGGATAATGTTTTAAAAAAAAACGTAGAAATCAATACCGATTCAGCCGGATTGAATACTCCTATTTCATTTTTTAGTCCGTTGAAGTTGATTCCGGTTTTCCCGCCTACTGCAGCATCTACCGCACCTAATAATGTTGTGGGAATATTGATATAACGAATACCCCGTTTGAATGTGGATGCTGCAAATCCGCCCAGATCAGTTACCATGCCGCCTCCCAGATTGATCATAAAAGAACGGCGGGTGGCATGTTTATCGCTTAAAATTTTCCATACGGAGGCTAAAGCCTCCAGGTTTTTATGCGTGTCGTCCGCTTCGATGATGATTTGTTCGGCATTACTGCATAACGTACTGTTTTCAAGTAAAGGGAATGCAAATTTGAAAGTATTTCGGTCTGTTAATACGAACAACTTATCATAGGAATAACGAGATAACATTTCATCGATACTTTCAGATATATTTTGCGTGAAAATAACGGGTTGTTTCGACATAGGTTTATTTTTTTAATGCAGTATATATTTCTTCAAACCGGTCAGCTAAAGTTTGCATATCGGGAAAAAGCAGGTTTGCTCCGGCAGATAAAAGAACTTTATCATCTAAAGGTCCGGTATTTACTCCGATCGTAAAGATCCCTGCGGCAACACCGGCTTCTACGCCTAATGGAGCGTTTTCGATGACAACTGCCTGATTCGGTTTTGCTCTGGCTTTTTGCAATCCTATTAAATATGGTTCAGGATGAGGTTTTCCATATTTGACGTCAAAGGCGGTTACCATTGTTTCCGGAGTGAAGATACCGGGATATTCGTGATCTAATTTATCAAGAAGGGATGTTTGTCCTGATCCGGTTACCAAAACCGGAGTTAATCCGGCTGCTTTTATTTTTTTTAGAAATTCGGCCGCTCCCGGCATGGCTTCGGCTTTTGGTTGCCGGTTAAAACTCTCGGTTTTCTTTGCGTAGATTTCGTGAATCTCTTTTTCGGTAGCCGGGCGGTTGAATGCTCGTTGGAATAGTAGGTTGATTGTAGAAGCGCCGGTTCTACCTTCATATAAATAAAATTCACTGGGTGTAGAATCTATGCCTAAAGCCGAAATCGTTTCATACCACGCATTAGCGTGATTCTTCATCGAATCATACAAAACACCGTCCATATCGATAAGTACGGCTTTCAGATCGATTTTGTCATATCCATGCTTATCTAAAAAAGTTTGTATTTCCGGATTCGTCATCTTATCTTTTTTTAGTTTTGCAAAAATACAAAGTATTTGTTACTTATAATTGCAAAATTTACTTTTGAATGAAAAACTTTATTTGAGAAGGGGAAATAGATATCTTTGTAAGAGCCTGTCTGAATTTTGCACGGATATCGAAACGTGTGAAGCTATGATATCCTTGTTATCGGAATACATAGATAGGTTTTAAGAAATAATTTTTGTATGTTGCAAAATCAGCTATTAATTAATGAGAAAGGTATTATTATTTTCGATTGTTTTTTTAATTTCTTTATCAAATGTTTTTTCTCAGGATACGGTGTATTGTTATGATAGATATGAGCTTAAAAAAGATATGCCTGTTTATTATAAACAGATACGTGACCGATTGGTATTTCCGGATGCTTGGGGTAATTCGTCGATAAGGTCATTTAAGAGATGGAGGAAATATGCTCGAAAACTGTTAAAAGAAAGTTTACAAGCGATACTTCCGGAGACCCATTTTGGGTATCGGACTATTGATATGGAGCAACGGGAAGGTTATCGAGTAGAGAAAATTGATTTTAATATTTCTTATGATGTACGCATTCCGGCGTATTTGCTTATTCCGGATGGAGAGGGTACGTTTCCGGCTCTTGTCGTATTGCATGATCATGGGGCCAAATTTTCAATAGGGAAAGAAAAAAATGTGCGACCGTTTCATGTCCCCGATTCTGTATTACAAGAATCTAAAGATTGGGTAAAGAAATGTTATGACGGTGTTTATATCGGGGACTTTTTTGCTTCGAAAGGATATGTGGTTTTAGTTATCGATGCTCTTTTTTGGGGAGAAAGAGGGCGTTTTGAAGGGGAAAATTACAATGCTCAACAGGCTCTTGCGTCGAATCTGTTCCAGCTTGGAATGTCTTGGTGCGGAGTCATTACGAATGATGATATTCGAAGTACAGATTTTTTAGCGACGTTACCTTTTGTAGATGCTGGCCGGATTGGGGCGGTCGGATTTTCGATCGGTGCGCATCGGGCATGGATGTTATCTGCGGCAAGTGACAGAATAAATACTACTGCTGCAATTTGCTGGATGAATACGACCGAATATTTAATGACGCTTGCCAATAATCAAAACAAAGGATATTCGGCATATTCGACCATTTTGCCGGGTCTTCGCAACCATCTTGATTATCCGCATGTAGCGTCGATTATATGTCCTAAACCTTTGTTGCTTTTTAATGGGGCGAAAGATAAACTTTTCCCATTATCCGGAACATGGGATGCCTTCGGTATTTTGCGTAAAGTGTGGGATAGTCAAGGTGTTTCAGATAACCTTGAAACCCGTGTATGGGATACTCCGCATGAGTTTAACAGAGAGATGCAAATAGAAGTATTGCGATTTATGGACAGGCATCTGAAAAAATAATATTTTTGAGATTGATGATTTCTGTTGTAATGTGAAATAATTTATAGGAGTTTTATGGCCTGTCTGAATTTTCCGACAAAGCAATTCTTAAAACAGACTTACGCAAAATTTAAACAGGTTCTGAGAGTATGTCGGAACTCCGTTTCGATTTATTACTGGAATTTTTTCGTTTTACATGTTTACAAGGCTTGTTATGAATGTGTATGTAAAGTAAAGGCATACGATAAATTTTAATGCAGTCCCCAGTAAGAATCCGACTAAAGATCCCAATCCGGATTTTATAGCGTGAGAAAGCTCTTTTTGTCCTAATAATTCACCGATAACAGCACCTAAGAAAGGACCGGCTATTATTCCCCAAGGTAAAAAGAAAAGCCCGATGATCGTTCCGATTAGGCAACCCCGGTTTCCCCATTTACTACCACCGCTATATTTGCTGCCCAGCATCGGAATGAAATAATCCAAGATCAATGTGATAACGACGATAAACAACCAAATCAGTAATTGTGTGCCGGAGTATTGTACTTTTTCGGTGATATGTAGGAGAAGAATGCCTAAATAGGCGACTGGCGGTCCCGGAAGAACCGGAAGAAAACATCCGGCTATTCCTGTAATGAGGCAAATTATTCCTAAAATAATCAATGCGATATCCATATTTTGTTTTTGATTTATAAGGTTGTAAATATATTCTTTTTTGTACAAAATAAGGGTGTTAACGATAAATAAAAAATTGAATGTAAGTAATAGGTGAGAGTTGTAAATATTGGTATGTTTTTATATGGAATATTGTAAAAAAACGAAAAGGCAACAAATCTCAGATTTCTTTGATTTGTTGCCTTTCGTACCCGGAGCGGGACTTGAACCCGCACAGCTGCAATAGCCAAAGGATTTTAAGTCCTTCGTGTCTACCATTCCACCATCCGGGCGGCCTGGAGCGAAAAACGGGACTCGAACCCGCGACCCTAACCTTGGCAAGGTTATGCTCTACCAACTGAGCTATTTTCGCATTTGCGACTGCAAATATAGAATTGTTTTTTGTTTTTTCAAAAGATTTATAGCCGAAAAGCTCGATAAACTTTTAAAAATATGATTTTATGAGTTTATCAAGAAATGATTTTGTGTTGATATTTAACCTGCTAATCTTTGATTTTTAGTTTGTTATATAATATAATCCGTTTGCGATGCCGACTTGATAACTTCGTAACATATATTTATGTTCTCGAGCTGTTCCGCTTAAAGGAGAACCTGTTCCTTCAAAAACATCGAATGTCGATTTACATTGTGGGCAATAAGCGTGATATGTCTCTTCATCTATGTCGATTCTGACTGAGGGATCTCGTTCTACCGGACATGTCAGGTCGTAAGCGTATAATTGATTAGAATATCCGCAGACCAGTAATACACCTCCATAGCCTGTTGCAGAAGATACATTATAAAATTCTTTGTTGGGAATTTTGTTGAGAATAAATTTCTGATAGTCCGGAAACGCATGTACACCGTATTGACTCCATAAAGCAGAGCTTCTGAACTCGATTCTTACGGTCGTTACCGGAATACGGTATTCATCATTCTTATCGCATCCGGAGAAAAGAATAATCAGAAATAGATATAATATGAATGGATATTTGAACATTACAGACATTTACAGATATAAAACGCAGAGATATTCTCTTTGGTATATCTCTGCGTGTGAAGAATTTATTTTTTTCTTTAAAAATCTTTGATCTTTTATCGAGATTTCCCTAAAAGAGCAGCTTCAGCCGATTCGATTTTGTTAAAATCAAATCCGTCTATAACTTGCTGTTTTAGTAAAGATATGCGATCATTGCAGAGGTTACCGATACTGCCTTCATGTGTATGTTGTACATGTTTATCGGGTTCAAATGTTCCGGCTTCGATACTCAATCCGACCTGTTTGTAAGCATCCCGAAACGGTACTCCGGAAAGGGTCAGACGGTTGACTTCTTCAACACTGAATATCAATTTGTATTTATCATCGTCCAGAATATGAGTGTTTACGGTCATATGGCTCATCATTTCCGTTACCATACGCAAACATTCCTTTAGTTCATCAAAAGCCGGCAAAAATATTTCTTTAATGATTTGCAGATCTCTAAAATATCCTGAGGGAAGATTATTGGAAATCAGTGTAATCTGATACGGAAGAGCTTGTATTTTATTACATTTGGCACGAGTTAATTCGAATACGTCCGGGTTTTTCTTATGAGGCATGATGCTTGATCCTGTAGTATATTCATCCGGAAGTTTGATGAATCCGAAATTTTGGGAGTTAAATAAACAGGCATCAAAAGCCAATTTCGACAATGTTGCGGCGATCGATCCCATCGCTGATGCGACAATCCGTTCGGTTTTTCCTCGTCCCATTTGAGCATATACGACGTTATAATCCATAGAATCGAATCCTAAAAGTCGGGTAGTCATTGTCCGATTCAGAGGAAATGATGAGCCGTATCCGGCAGCAGATCCCAACGGGTTTCTGTTGCAGATGCGATAAGCCGCTTGCATGACGGTAAGATCATCGACGAGACTCTCTGCGTAAGCGCCAAACCAAAGCCCGAATGAAGAGGGCATGGCAACTTGCAAATGCGTATATCCGGGCATTAAAATATTTTTATATGTATTGCTTTGTCGGATTAATGCATTTATCAAATTATCGGAAAGTTCGACAAGGGTCTTTATCTCACTGCGAATGAATAGTTTTAGATCCACGAGCACTTGGTCGTTTCGAGAACGTCCACTGTGTATTTTTTTCCCTATATCTCCTAATTTACGGGTCAGCATCAGTTCTACTTGCGAATGAACATCCTCAATGCCATCTTCTATAATGAACTCGCCTTTTTGGATTATGGCGTAAATGTTCCGAAGTTCTCCGGTCAGAATATCCAGTTCGTTTTTTGTTAATAATCCGATACTTTCGAGCATTGTAATATGAGCAATAGAACCCAATACATCATACGGAGCAAGATAGAGATCCATTTCCCTGTCTCTTCCTACTGTAAATCGGTCTATATCCGCATTTACCTGAACATTCTTTTCCCAGAGTTTCTGTGCCATGAAAATTTTTTTTATTCGTAAGTAATTGTCGTCAACATATCCGCCAGTTTTTCGATACCGTCTTGTAACGGTTTCGAAACCATTCCTTTAATGAGCATATTCAGTTCAGCCCGACATGTGATTTTGATTTTTGTCTCTTGATCGGTTACAGGTAATAATTGTATCCATAAAAAGAGAGGTACCGGAGATTTCTCCGTTTCGAATTTGATCGTTTTGTAAGGTTCTCGTTCGATAATTCTTAGTCCGAGAGAACCGACCGGATTTACCGAGAATGAGCAACTGTCTGTGTCACAAGAGAAATCCTGTATTTTGTCGACAGGCAAGCGGTCTTTAATCTTTTCCAAATTTTTTAGATCGGATATCGTGTTAAAGATGGTCTCTATATTTGCCGGAATAATTTTTATATTACTTTCGAATTGTGTCATTTGCCGTTTATTTATCTTGATTCCATTTAGCAGGGTCGCGTCTCCATTCTTGTAAAGTAGCAAGATCTTCTTCTTCGATATACTTGGTTTCCAGAGCTACTTCCAGTACAGCATCGTAGTTACTGAGGGTAGTCAATTTTACATTTGCCGCTTTGAATCGTTCTTCCGCAATCGGGAAACGATAAGTGAAAATTGCTGCCATACCTATGACTTCGCAACCTGCGTTGCGTATGGCTTCTACGGCTTTGAGACTGCTTCCGCCGGTAGAGATCAAATCCTCTATGACAACGACCCGTTGTCCCGGAATCAAATTTCCTTCGATCAGATTTTCAAGTCCGTGATCTTTGGGCGTAGAACGCACATATACGTATGGTAAACCTAATTCGTCAGCGACTAAAGCTCCTTGAGCGATTGCCCCTGTCGCTACACCTGCAATAGCGTCGACATTTTCATATTTTTCCATAATCAGACGGCACAATTCGATTTTGATAAAAGAACGGAGTGCCGGATAAGATAAGGTCTTGCGATTATCCGTATAAATCGGCGATTTCCATCCTGAAGCCCATGTGAAGGAATTGGATGGCTGGAGTTTTACTGCACTGATTTTAAGTAATTTTTCAGCGACTAATCTCTCTAAACTTTTCATGTTGTTATTGGTTCTATATTGTAACTCTTTTATTGTAAATGCAAAGTTACAAAAAACAGAACGAAAGAAAATTTTCTGGAATGATTTTTTCAGGTTCTTATTTGTTGTTTTGTTGAGTGATAGCTAAAGTTAAAAAAGAAATTTTACAATTTTCAGATTCCGATAATGCTTCAGCACATGCTAATAGAGTAGCTCCGGTAGTTACGACATCATCGATCAGTAAAATATGTTTATCTTTTATTCCTGCCGTTTCCTGAAGATAAAATGCCGAATGAGTGTTTAGCCAACGTTCATAGAGTGATTTATGGGTTTGACTTTCGTTTTTTTTCTTTCGGTATAATAAATGAGGACACACCTCTTTACCGATAACATCGGCAATACCTTTAGCGATCCATTCACTTTGGTTATATCCTCTGGCTCGCTCTTTGCTACGATGTAACGGAACAGGAACAATGATGTCTATGTCCTGAAGTTTCCCGTCTTTAAGCAGTTCCGAGGCGAAAAGAGTGCCCAAATATTTTCCGCAGAGCTTTTCTCCTTTGTATTTTATGTTGTGAATCAGATGTCTGTAATCCCCGTTTTGGGTAAAATAAAAGAAAGCGTATGCGTCTTGTATGTCGATTTTCCCTCTGAACAATTGTTCCATTGGATGGGATTCTTTTTTGTGAAAATCGGTTCGGGGTATATTGTGAATACAATGAAGACATAGAAATTCTTCGTGAGTTAGCAACGTTCTTCCACATACCCGGCAGGTGCGAGGATAAAATAGATCTATTATATTCCCGATCTGTTTTTTCATAGTTTCATGGATTGAATGACCGATTGTATGATATCCGGTTCAAACCCTCTGGATGCGGCAAATCGGAATAGTTTTGCGTGCAGGTCGTATTTATCGGATGCTTTTATATTTTTTTGTTTGTTTTCCAGAATCTGCAAAAGAGTATCCCGATACTGCTCTTCATTTATGTTATAAAGAGCTTCATTGATTAATGTCTCCGAGATTTTTTTTTGACGTAGAGCGTATGCTATTTTTATTCTTCCCCATTTATTGAATCTGAATTTATCATTTGTGAATCCTTTTGCATAACGAGCTTCGTCGATAAAGCGTTGCTTTATCAGATATTCTATGATTTCAGAAGCTTCGGAGTTTTCAATTCCCCATTTTTTTAGTTTCTCGAATATGTCGTGACAGCATTGTTCTCCAGAAGAACAATATGCTGCTGCCTTGTGCAAAGCTTCTTGAGGCGATAAAGATTTAGACATGGTGTATATAATGAAAGTTATTCGTTTTTTTGTGCTATTCTGTAAAAAAGAGAAAAAGATTCCGGGAAAAAACAGGTCTTGTCATATCGGGGTTATCCGTTATTCTTTGCAGAGATAAATCTGTCTTTTCCCGAAATGTCTTTATATATGTGAACATCCATGTAACCGTATGCTTCTATCATCTCTTGTGTCTCTTTCCCGAATAAAGCATTGATTTCGAAATAAAGGTTCTTTCCGGGCTTAAGAATACTTTTTCCGGCTTCTGCTATTTTTCGGTAAAAAAGTAACGGGTCGGAATCTTTTACAAATAAGGCGAGGTGAGGTTCATAGTCCAAGACATTCCTTTCCATTTCTTTTTTCTCCTTTTCGCAAATATAAGGGGGATTGCTTACAATCAGTTCATATTGGGGGATTTCTTCTGTATTAAGATTTAGAATATCTTTTAAATGAAAGGATACTTCGATACCGTTTTGTCGGGCGTTTCGTGCCGCTATGTTCAGGGCTTCGTGGGAAATATCCCAACCTTCTACTCGGGATTCAGGTAAGAATTTTGCCAGAGCTAATGCTATACATCCGCTTCCTGTACCGATGTCGAGGATGTTTCCTTTCAGCTTTTCATTTTCTTTTAAGATAAGCTCGACCAATTCTTCCGTTTCGGGGCGAGGAATCAGCACTCCGGGAGCTACGTTGATATTTATTCCGTAAAATTTTGTATGTCCGAGAATATATTGGATCGGTTCATTTCGTTTCAACCGTTGTAAGATAGTTTCGATCTCTTGGTGCTTACTTGTCGATAAAATGCTACTTTTGTGCAAAAGTATATCTGTAAGAGAATATTGGCATACTTCTTCGAGAATGATGCGGGTCAATGCCTTGATTTCTCCGGCAGGATATATATCCTGTAAACAATTTTGGATACGTCGAATACTTTGTTCCATGTGCGGCTTGCTGCTTTGTGTACAAAGATAAGAAAAATATAGTATGAAATATTCGCATGAGGATCATTGCCGCTATATGCGTCGTTGTTTACAATTGGCGGCATTAGGGCGCGGTCATGTATCTCCCAATCCTATGGTGGGAGCGGTAGTCGTGCATAAAGGAAAAATTATAGGAGAGGGGTATCATCGCAGGTATGGAGACGCACATGCCGAAGTCAATGCCATCCGTTCGGTCAAGAATGAAGAATTGCTTAGAGAATCTACGATCTATGTTTCACTCGAACCTTGTTCTCATTATGGAAAAACACCTCCGTGTTGCAAACTGATTATCGAAAAGCAAATACCTCGGGTCGTCATGGCCTGTTTCGATCCTTTTCCTGAAGTTTCCGGGCGAGGAGTCCGCATGTTGCGTGAGGCCGGAGTCGAGGTAATCACGGGGGTATTGGAAGAAGAGGCTATTCGTTTGAATGCTCATTTTATGACATTTCAAAAACTTCATCGTCCTTATATTCTCTTAAAGTGGGCACAAAGTTCCGATGGGTTTATCGATCGGATACGATCTTGTAGTGAGTCGCCGGTTTTATTTTCCAATGCTGCTACTTTAGCATCTGTGCATCGGTTAAGAGCTGAATATGATGCAATTTTAGTTGGGAGACGTACGGCGTTATATGATGATCCTTCTTTGACAGTACGTTATTGGAGCGGTAAAAATCCGTTACGTTTGGTTATAGACCGGAGGTTAGAGCTTCCTGAAAATTTAAGATTGTTTTCTGATGGAAATCCGACATTAGTCATTACGGAAAAAATACATGAACCGAGCGGTAATATTGAGTATTTGACAGTCGATTTCGCAAAGCCGATAATTCCGACACTGTTGCAGGAACTGTTTCGTCGGAAAATAAGCAGCTTGCTTGTAGAAGGAGGTGCGGTTCTGTTACAAAGTTTTATCGATTCGGATTGTTGGGATGAGATCCGGATAGAAGAGACTCCGTTTGAATTGAAAAACGGAGTCTGTGCACCGGTCGTAACTCGTGTTCCCGATCGATTTTTTTATTCCGGAGGACATTTGATTTCAAAAATATATCGTCGATAGAAATGTCGGATAAATAGAGTTATTTGGCATGTATATCGAAAAACAGGACAGTTTTTCATCGGTTTTATTAATTTTGAAACTTGGCAAAATTAGAAATGGTTTTGCAACTATAATTTATGGTAATTTATAGATTGCTATTTTGTTGAAAAAAATCGTGGTTTACTATAAATTGTTATAATTATATGCAATACTGTGGCTAAAGCGAAAAATGTTTCTAATTTTGCAGCTTTAATAGCTATTAATGTAAAATATTTCAGCATGAAAGTGTCTAAAATACTTTTTTCTCTTTTATCCGTATTTTTTATATTGTTTATTAGTTGCAATGATGCGGAAGATGAAGATGTGCCGTTGTATTCCTCTTATTCGAACACTATGGTAAATTCTTTTTATCTATCCGATGATACGGCCTCTATTGTTGATAATTTATCTAAGCGATTTTTTACGATCGATCTTGTATCCGGAAATATTTACAATGCAGATTCTTTACCTTACGGGACGGACATTTCCCATTTGGTTGCAAATATGGAATTTTCATCTCCTTCAAAAGTTGAAATATATATAAAAGGTAAAGATGATTCGGGAAATGACAAAACTACGACGATCAACTATTTAGAATCACCTTCCGACTCTATTGATTTCTCCGGCGGAAGAGGATCGGTAACCATGACCGTTGTTGCGGCAGACGGAACAACTCAACGAGATTATGTGATCGATGTGCGGGTACATCAAGTAAAAGCAGATTCTTTGATTTGGGAGAATTTGTCAGGTAGCGGGCTGCCTGTATCGGATGCTGTTGCTCAGAAGACTTTGATGAAAAATGGTGTCGTTTATTGTTTTACCGAAAATGAATCGGGTGAATATTCTTTATCTAAAACGGCTACTCCGGGACAAGGAAACTGGCAAAAAGGTACTATTTCCGGAATATCCGATTTCGATATAAGTTCTATTGTCGTTTCTCCCGAAGGCTTTTTTGCGTTGTCCGGAGCATCAGACTCAAAGACGTTAGTATCTTCTTCTGATGGTGTTAGTTGGAATCCGGTAGCAGGTTCTTCTGCATTTTACAGTTTGATAGGAATGTACGAAAGTACCTTATTGGGAATAGTTAAGGACGGAAGTGTTTATAAGTATGCATCTTATCCTCAAGAAGGTGAATTGACGGTTGTCCCGGCAGATTTCCCCGTTTCGGGTTTTAGCAATACAGTCTCTTATAAAAGCGATTGGGGAACATCCCAAATTGTTTTTGTCGGCGGGCGATTAAGTGACGGGCACTCTTTTTCCAATTCGGTATGGGGGTTTGACGGAGAAATTTGGGTATCGTTGAATAATGTGAACGGAGGAGCGGGTGGAGCTCCGATTACACCGAGAGAAGGGGCTATGTTTTTTACATATTATACATATAAATATAATTCGTCTCTTGACTATTACACTGAATTGTTGACATACTTTATTATAGGAGGATCGGATGGCACTAAAGTGTTGAATGATATTTATACTACAACAGATTTGGGAGGTTTTTGGACGAAAGCAGAAGACGGGTCTTCCTTATCTTTACCGAAAGATATTAAAGGTAGAGCTTTTGCGTCGGTTGTCGTATGTGAAGAAAGTCTTAATATCCGGTCATCTCAAATGTTGTGGAATACGATAGAGAGTCCTGTTATTCCGACAGGTATGTGGCGATATACAAAAGCTTTGACAACCGAGCCTGTACCTTTTATATATATGTTTGGCGGAGTGAATGAAAGCGGAGATTTGTATGATGAGGTGTGGCGAGGAGTAATCACACGGCTTACTTTTGAGCCTATACCTTAAATAAATAAAGGTGAAAAATGAATTCTTGAAATAATTTTAATCAAATTGTAGCGTTTTTATTATTAGGTTGCGTTTTTAAATGACATCACATGAAGAAGCTCCTTTTGATTATCATTATATCGATAGCTTCTATATCGGTAGTCCGAAGCCAGGATTTTAAGTATGAAATCGGTGCGGGCGCAGGTATAGGATTTTATATGGGGGATATTAATCCTTCAAAAATATTTCGAAAGCCGGGAGCGGTTTTCGGAGCGGTATTTCGAAGAAACCTGAATTATCGCTGGGCTATAAAATGTGATTTGGCGACGTCCGGTATCAAAGGTGATACAAGAGGAATGTCCAATGTCTTTCCCGGAGGAGCTTATTATGTATTTAAGCGACAGTTGATCGATATGGGTGCTCAAGCGGAATTTAACTTTTTCCATTATGGATGGGGGTACTCTTATTTAGGAACAAAGCGTTTTTCTCCATATCTGTTAGGCGGGGTGGGGATTACGGCAGTCCCTAAAAAAGGTGACGGATATTTTAGTTTGAATATACCTATCGGAGTGGGGCTGAAGTATAAGTTGGCTGAGAGATGGAATATCGGTTTTGAATTTTCTATGAGGAAATCTTTAGGGGATAAGCTTGACGGAAAAGTTTTGGACGATCCTTATAAAATTCAAAGTTCTGCATTTAAGAATACCGATTGGTATTCTTTTACATGGTTTACAATAACTTATGATTTCGGGCGTAAAAAGACTATTTGCAATAACTTATAATAAAAAATAATGAGATCGACTTATGTCGTATTTAGAGAAAATAGATAAAACACGTTTGCCTCAACATATTGCTATCATAATGGATGGTAATGGTCGTTGGGCGAAGGAGCGGAATATGGAACGTACTTACGGCCATAAATATGGTGTAGATGCCGTACGTACTGTTACAGAAGCTGCTGTTGAAATTGGTGTTAAGTATCTTACATTATATACTTTTTCAACGGAAAACTGGTCACGTCCGGATGAAGAAATAACGGCTTTAATGGCTCTTATGGTAATGGCTATTGAAAGGGAAACTCCGGATTTGATGAAGAATAACGTTCGTTTGAATGCTATCGGGGATTTGTCGCGTATGCCGGATGAAGTTAAGGCGCGGTTAGATAATTGTATAGTACAAACCTCTGTTAATACCGGGCTTACATTGATATTGGCATTAAGTTATTCTTCCCGGTGGGAAATTACGGATGCTACAAAACGCATTGCTGCAGATGTCGCTTCGGGACAGCTTGCAATAAATGATATTGACGAATCTTTGATCAGTTCTCGTTTGACGACTGCTGCATTTCCTGATCCGGATTTATTGATTCGTACCGGAGGTGAATTACGGATCAGTAATTTTTTAATGTGGCAGCTCTCTTATGCCGAACTTTATTTTACAGAAGAATATTGGCCTGATTTCGGTAAGGAGAGTCTGTATAAAGCTATCTGCGATTATCAGTCACGCGAACGACGGTTCGGAAAAATAAGTGAACAGTTATGAGAACGATATTAGAAATTTTACAACGCAATATGCTCAAATACCCATTATTACTGCTCGTATTCCTTTTATTTGCAACTGGTTCTCTGTTTGCACAGGATGGGACGACAATTAAAAACGATACGATTTATAATCCCGAAGTTTTATATTCGGCGACTCCTAAAAAATATGAAATCGCAGGAATATCGGTTTCCGGAGTAAAAAATAATTATGAAGATTATGTTTTGATCGGTTTCTCAGGATTGTCGGTGGGGGAAACGATCGAAATACCCGGAGATGCTATCACAACTGCCGTAAAACGATTTTGGAGGCAAGGGCTGTTTTCTGATGTCGCTATTTCTGTCACTAAGATATACGGCTCTCAGGTATGGTTGAATATAGACCTTAAACAGCGACCCCGTATCTCTCAGATCAATTATAATGGAATAAAAAAATCGGAACGGGAAGATTTGGAGTTGAAGCTTGGATTGGTAAAAGGCAACCAAATAACTCCGAACATTGTAGACCGAGCTAAGATGTTGATAAAAAAACATTTTGAAGAAAAAGGTTTCAAGAATGCTGAAGTACAAATTTTGCAAAAAGATGACCTCTCTCACGAAAATCAAGTTATTGTCGATATCAATATCGATAAAAAAGAAAAGGTTAAGGTTCATAAAATATATATAGACGGAAATGCTGTCCTTTCAGATAAAAAGTTACAACGTGTAATGAAGAAAACCAATGAGAAAGGGAAATTGATAAATCTGTTCCGTACCAAAAAATTTGTAAAAGAGAAATTTGCAGAAGATCTTAATCTGATTATTGATAAATACAATGAATTGGGGTATAGGGATGCTGTTATCATAAGTGATAGTGTTGCTCCTTATAATGATAAGACTGTAGATGTGTTCATTAAGGTAGATGAAGGCCGAAAATATTATTTGAGGGATATACGTTGGGTGGGAAATACCCTTTATCCTTCTGAATACCTGAGTGCATTGCTTCGAATGAAACCGGGAGATGTATATAATCAAAAGCTCTTGAGACAACGGACTATGGAAGATGAAGATGCAGTTGCCAATCTGTATATGAATAATGGTTATCTTTTTTTTCAACTTGACCCTATCGAAGTAAATGTCGAAAATGATTCCATAGACTTGGAATTGCGTATGTACGAAGGACAGCAAGCTCGTATCAATAAAGTCATCATTCAAGGTAATGATCGGTTATATGAGCATGTCGTTCGTCGGGAATTACGAACTAAACCGGGTGAACTTTTCAATAAATCCGATTTGATGCGTTCTGCTCGTGAGATTGCTCAAATGGGGCATTTCGATCCGGAAACAATGGATATTCGTCCTGAACCTGATCCTGAAAACGGAACTGTAGATTTGGTGTATGCTTTACAATCGAAGGCTAATGACCAAATAGAATTTTCTGCCGGTTGGGGGCAGACCGGAATAATCGGTAAATTGAGCTTGAAGTTTACTAATTTCTCTGTAAAGAATTTCTTGAAACCGAAGTCTTATAAAGGAATTATTCCTCAAGGAGAGGGACAGACCTTGACAATCAGTGCTCAGACTAATGCCCGTTATTATCAATCTTATAGTTTGTCATTTATGGATCCTTGGTTTGGCGGAAAACGACCTAATTCATTCAGTTTTTCGGTTTACTATAGTCGTCAGACAGACATAAGTACCAGTTATTGGAATAATAACTATATCGATCCGTATGGTTATGGGTATAACGGCTATTATGGTTATAATGATTATTACGGCAATAATTATGACTACAGTTATGCACTCGATCCCAGTAAATCTTTACAGATGTTCGGTGTTGCTGTAGGGTTCGGGAAACGATTGAATTGGCCGGATGACTATTTTACGCTTTCTGCAGAATTGGGGTATCAGTTGTATAAGCTGAAAGATTGGGAATATCTTTATTTTATGCAGAACGGTACGTCTCACAGTATTACCTTGAATTTGACATTGGCTCGAAATTCTATCGATAACCCGATATATACTCGTCGGGGATCTCAATTCTCACTGTCGTTACAGCTTACACCTCCGTATTCACTTTTCAATAACGTTGATTATAGTAAACTCGATCCTTCCAATAATAAAAAAGACCGGGAAACGATGTATAAGTGGATCGAATATCATAAGTGGAAATTTAAAGCAAAAACATTTACTCCGCTTACTTCGGCGGAGAGCCAGCATACCCTTGTATTGATGACTCGTGCCGAAGTAGGTATCTTAGGTTCTTATAATAAATATAAGCGTTCACCGTTCGAGACTTTCTATGTGGGAGGAGACGGTATGTCGGGATATAGCTATAATTATGCTACCGAGACTATCGCACTTCGCGGATATGAAAACGGATCATTGACTCCTTATGGATATGAGGGGTATGCATATACGCGTTTGGGAGTGGAACTCCATTTCCCGGTTATATTGCAACCGTCTTCTACTATTTATGCTTTGGCATTTGCCGAAGCCGGAAATGCTTGGACTGAAGTGAAGAATTTCAATCCATTTAAATTGAAACGTTCTGCGGGTGTGGGAGTCCGTATATTTTTGCCGATGATCGGAATGATGGGGCTTGATTGGGCATACGGATTTGATAAGCCTTTCACCGGAGTGCAGAAAGTCGGAGGCAGTCAGTTACACTTCATCCTTGGGCAGGAATTCTAAGGAATGTTATTTGCTGTAGGTAGAGCGGAACAAAGAGAATGAAAGAAATGTTTTTAGGAGAAGGAGGCTCTTTCTGCCGATTCTGTTTTTAACCTTTAAAATAATTGAGTATGAAACGGATTATTTTTATTTTAGCATTAGTTGCCGCATTTGCATTCGAGAGCAAGGCTCAGAAATTTGCATTGATAGATATGGAGTATATATTGAAGAATATACCTTCGTATGAAATGGCGAACGAACAATTGAAACAAGTTTCTCAACGGTGGGAAAAAGAAATAACGACTCAAGCACAAAAAGTAGAGAGTATGTATAAAGAGTATCAGTCTAACTCCGTCTTTTTGTCAGATGATCAAAAGAAAAAGAAAGAGGAAGAAATTGTTGCTGAGGACAAAAAAACTCAAGACCTTCGTCGCAAATATTTCGGACCGGAAGGAGAATTGTTTAAGAAGAGAGAAAGTCTTATGAAACCGATACAGGATGATATCTATAACGCCGTGAAACAAATTTCGGAGACGAAAGGATACCAGATGGTAATGGACCGAGCATCTTCTGCAAATATTATATTTGCCTCTCCTCGCATCGATATAAGCAATGAAGTCCTTGCAAAATTAGGATATTCGAAATAAATATGTATTTTTGTGTCCTGTTAATGGTTCTCGATTATTAAAAATAAAAAATTGAATTATATGTTTAAGAAACTTTTGATTATTGTATTGTTTGCATTGCCTTTTTGTGCATTTGCTCAGACTCCGCAATTTAAATTCGGAACTGTAAATACTATGGAAATTTTTTCTGCTATGCCTGAACGGGAAGCTGCACAGAAAGAATATGACGCTCTTGCTAAAAAGTATGAAGATGAATTCCTTAAAATGCAGGAAGAATTCGGTAAAAAGTATAAAGAATTGATGGCGACACAAGATTCGATCTCTATTCCGGAAAATATCAAAGCTCGTCGTCAACAAGAATTGGCTGAATTGAACCAAAGAATTCAGAATTTCCAAGAGGTAGTTCAAAATGATTTAGCTAAGCAGCAACAGCAATTGCTCGCTCCGGTAGAGAAAAAAATGAGAGATGCCATTAAAGCGGTGGGAGACGAATATAAGTTCACCTATTTATTCGACCTTAATGCTGTGTTGTTTGCCGGAGCTAGTAGTGAAGATGCTACTCCGTTGGTAAAGGCAAAATTGGGATTAAAATAATGATTTTCAATACATAATCAGAGAAGGATGATCGCCTGTATCATCCTTTTTCTGTTTTCTTGTGAAAATGAATTTATATAGCGAACAACCCGGTCCGATAGGAGTATTTGATTCAGGTTACGGCGGATTGACTATTTTGGAAGATATTCGTCGGCAAATGCCCGAATATGATTATATTTATTTGGGAGATAATGCCCGTGCTCCCTATGGAACTCGCTCTTTTGAGATTGTGTATGAGTTTACCAGAGAGGCTGTGTTGACCTTATTTGAACGTGGTTGTCAGTTAGTTATTCTGGCTTGTAATACTGCCTCTGCGAAAGCACTTCGTTCTATCCAACAGAAAGACCTTCCTCGAATTGCCCCTAATAGGAGAGTTTTAGGAGTCATTCGCCCGACAGTCGAAGCGTTGGAGAATATAACCCGGACAGGAAAAATCGGGATATTGGGAACAACAGGAACTATACAATCTTGTTCATACCCGTTAGAGATAAAAAAACTATATCCGGAGTATGAGGTATTCGGAGAAGCATGTCCAATGTGGGTGCCATTAGTCGAAAATAATGAACATCGTTCTCCCGGTGCAGATTATTTTGTACGTCAGTATATAGACCGTCTTATGATGCAATGTCCCGATATAGATACGGTTATTTTGGGATGTACTCATTATCCTCTGTTATTGGATAAAATCAAGGCATTTTTGCCAGAGGGAGTATTACCTCTTCCTCAAGGCGATTTGGTTGCCGTAAGTCTTAAGAATTATCTTTATCGGCATCCTGAAATGGAGAGACGGTGTACTAAAAACAGTACATGCCGTTTTCTTACGACCGAATCCCCTCAAAGGTTTTCTACGGCAGCATCTTTGTTTTTGCAAGAAAATGTAAATGTTTCACGCATTGTTTTGGAATGATGATATGGAAAAGATAAGGATCAATAAATATATAAGTGACGCAGGTTTTTGTTCTCGTCGTGAAGCCGATCAGTTGATCGTTGACGAGCGGGTAACGATAAATGGTGTTCTTGCAGTTATGGGAGCTAAAGTGTCGTTAGAAGACAAAGTGCGGATAGATGGTGAAATATTGCGTTTCCCGGAAATAATTTCAAAAGGTGATGAGAAGAAGAATAAACGGAAATCTTCTGAGAACTTTTCATCACGAAAAGATACGGACAAATTACGAAAAACTTTGCGTGGTACACGTGGAAACGAGAGAAAAAAGGCAGAGAAAGAGATTGCTATGCGCTCTAAGTCAGAAGATAGAGCACGTAATGTCAAGAAAAAATCTCGTCGCTCGAATAGTCGTTGATTATTCGGCAAGCAGATTTCTTATCGATTCGGCTAAAGCAATGCGATCAAAAGAATAGGTCCGGTCTCGTTCTTGTACGAAATATAAAAGCTGTTGAGCTTTTTCTATTTGCTGACGATCGGAATTTATTCTGTCATCGGCTAACATCAATTTGATTAATAATTCGAGGAGTTCCCAGTCCGGTACTTTTTCGGTCAGCTCTTCAGCTGTTGCATTTTGCACCTCTTGTAAGCTCAGGTGTATATCTTTGTAGCAATCATCGGCAAGAGTATCTGTGTCGCTTCCCGGAGTTTCTTTCTTTTTCAGAAGCTTAGCTAATTTTTTAGCAAGTTCTTCAATTTGTACCAATAAAAAATCTTGTTTTATCATTGTTCCGTAAAGGTTATTTATTTAGACAGGGTCTTTTATGCAAATGTAGCAAAATGCTTGAACTTTTTACCTCTGTTTTGAGTTTCCATAAAAATTAACTACCTTCGTTAAGATAAAAACTGCATTATGGAAGAGAAAGAAAATGATATATTGACTGTCGAGGAAAAAATCGTGAAGATGCTCCGTACGGTTTATGATCCGGAAATCCCGGTAAACGTATATGATTTAGGGTTGATTTACTCTATTGAGGTAGATGATGAGAAGAATGTCCATATAGAGATGACCCTTACTGCACCAAATTGTCCGGCAGCAGATTTTATCGTTGAAGATGTTCGGATGAAGGTCGAGAGCATAGATGATGTTAAGAGTGTCGATATTCAGTTGGTTTTTGAGCCGGAATGGGATAAGGATATGATGAGTGAAGAAGCCAAACTGGAACTCGGTTTTTTGTAAAAACGAATTCCATATCCTTATTTTATAAAGTGCCGTTAAATGAAAAAGATCTATTTCTTGTCCGATTTGCATTTGGGCGCACGAACATTAGAAAATCCGCTTGAGAATGAGCGAAGAGTGGTGCGTTGGTTCGATTCGGTTAAAGAGGATGCTTCAGCAATATATCTGATGGGAGATATATTAGATTATTGGTATGAATATAAGACTGTCGTTCCAAGAGGATTTACCCGATTTTTCGGTAAAGTTGCCGAATTGACAGATAAAGGGATAGATGTGCATTGGTTTATCGGAAATCATGATATATGGATATTCGATTATTTACCCGGTGAATTAGGTGTAAAGGTGCATTATGCTCCGGAAATTGTCGATTTAAACGGAAAGACATTTTATTTGGCTCATGGTGACGGGTTAGGAGATACTCCGCTGACTTTTCGTTTTATTCGGTCTGTTTTTCATAATCGGTTATGCCAGATGTTATATTCGGCAATTCATCCCCGTTGGACGGTTGCATTTGCACATAAGTGGTCTTCTCATAGTCGCCAGAACGGTAATTGTAAAGATTATTGCGGAGAAGGCAATGAATATTTGGTTCGATATGCAAAAGAATATCTTGAGAAGTCGTCTGTTCATATCGATTTTTTTGTTTTCGGACATCGTCATATCATGTTAGATTTGATGATACGACGAGATAGTAGGGTGATTATCTTGGGAGATTGGATCAATTATTTTTCTTATGCTGTTTTAGAGGGTGATCAAATGCGGTTAGAACAATTCGAAGGATGATACTATTGTTTTAAGGGACTGTCCTGAATTTTTCGATACAGAAATTCTGTCAGCGCCTCTTTGCGCTTTTCTTTTTGGTTTGTTTCTTCATTTTCTTATAAGCCTGTTATTTTCTTATCAAAATCAAAAGGACATCCATAACTCTCAAACCTAACCCGAGCAAAATTTAGACAAACTCTAAGATTTTATCGTTTGTTCTTCAGTTGTTCTAAATAGTCAGCCGGCGTGATGCCCGTAACTTCTTTAAATACTCTATAAAATGAAGTTTTGGAGTTAAAGCCGCATTCGTCGGCAACACCCATCAATGTTATGTCTTTATATTTAGGGTCTTTTAGTTTTTCTTTCACAGCTTCCACCCGATAGTAATTGACAAAATCTGCAAATCCTTTTCCTATGTACTCTTTTAGTATTTGTGCTAATTGTAGTTCCGTAAGCTTCAATACTGCAGCCAATTGAGCTTTATTGAGACGTTTATTAGTATAAAGATGGTCTGTCTCCATAGTTGCGATAAGAGCATTTACTATCTTTTGGTTTTTCTCGTCCGGTTCTTTTAGTTTTACCGGATTTTTAAGAACCTTGTTTTTCTTTTTTGATAAGATTTTCTGGTAATTTTTCAAGATATGAGGATATCTCTTGTTTAAGAGGTAAAGTAGAAATCCGAATAAAGCGATAGCTCCTAAGATACTCCAGATCACGATTGCCCAAAAACTTTTTACTCGGATGATTAAAACTTCGTGAGCGTCTCCCCATTTCCCGTCCGAATTTGCTCCGCGTAGCATCAATGTATATTTCCCGCTTTTTAAAGACGGAAGTGTAATACTGTTTTTTCCGAAAGTTACCCATTTCCAAACGGAGTCTTTGGGTAATATTTTGTATTGGTAACGATTTCTCCATTCATTCTGATAAGAATAGGCAGAAAATGCGATTTCGCAGAGATGATTTCTCGATGAAAGAGAGAGTGCCGGAATGTTGTTTTCTGTCTGTAATTGATTTGCATCGATGCTTCCTTTATCATTTTGGATTTTTAATACCGAGGGCCACGGGATAAAACTATTATCGAATTGTATCCGAGTATCGATTTTGTTGAATCCGTTATTCCCTCCGAAATAGAGATAAGGAGGAAGTGCTGCAGCAGCTTGATAATTGAAGAGTGGGCCTTGTAAACCGTCTCGTTCGCTAAAGCGAATAATGTTATTTCCTGTCATGGAAATGCGGACAATGCCTTGTTCTGTCCCTAACCATAGATAATCAGGCCATACCGGAAGTATGGAAGTTACAGCTCCATTGATTGCGGCATTAAAACTTTTTCTTTTTTCGAAAGTCTTAGTTTTCAAATTGAAAAAACTTATTCCTGATCCGGTTGCAAATACAAGCATTTTATCCGGTAATTCTACGATATCCCATACGATATTATCGTTCAGTCCGTCATGAGTCGAAGTTTGAGTGTACAGATCAAGTGTTTTGTTTTCAGGAGAATATCGGCCTATTCCTCCCTGATAAAAAACAATCCAGATATTATTTTCCGAATCTTCAAATAATACTTTGATATTCGTATAAACATCTTTTTTCCCGGAGTATTCGATAGGCAAAGATACCTCTTCTACTTTGTTTGATTTACTATCGTATCGATATAGACCTCTGTCTAAAACTCCCATCCAGATATCTCCGTTGCGTGTTTCAAGTAATGCATATATTTCTTTCAATTCTGTTTGAGAATTAAATATTTTGGGATATATAGCATTCTGTAAGGTATTGTATTCCAGTAATCCTCCTCCTGTCCCTAACAATAAGTTTCCGTTATGCAATAAAATTCCTGTCCGTATTTGATTATATCCGGGTTGTAGTTTTAGAGCAGAAAGCGAATAATGAGAGAAAAGTCCGGTTGTTGCGTCATAACGGTCTATTCCGGCATTTGCTGTTCCTATCCATAATTGATTTTTGGCTTTATCTGCTTGTAAAAAGACCAAAGAATTATTGCTGAGAGAATTTTCTGATTCGGGAAGATTCTGAAGCAGAGGAAATCGTGGTTGCCTTTCGATGCGGCACACACCTTTGGACGTTCCGCACCAGATAGCTCCGGAACGATCTTTGTAGATGCTCATTACATCGTTACTTAGGAGAGTATTTTCACTACCCGGGTTGTTTTTTAACCATTCGATGGATTGTTTCTTCTTATTAAAAATCACGACGCCATTATCCGTAGCAAGAAATAATGTCCCTGTTTTATCTTCTGTTATACTGGTTACCAATCCATTGATTCCTATATGATTATATCTTTCGAAGTTATTATCGTCTCTCCGTAATCGGCATAAACCATCGGCAGTTGCAATCCATAATGAACCGAAACTGTCCTCATATATATTTTCGATAAAATCGCTTGATATGGTAGTGCTGTCTGTAAGAGAGTAATGAAAACTTTTATGTGTCCGATCTTTTGTGTTGATTACTACCAGACCGTTACCTTCAGTTCCTACCCATAAAAGTCCCATCTTATCGAAATAGATACATTTGGCTATTCGTTCGCTTTTCAAAGCTTCGTTAAATGTTTTATGGTGGGCAAACAGTGGAGACAGTAACAGTTTATTCGAAGATTCATCATACTGGTATATTCCGTTTCGTGTACCTAACCAGATTTGATTATCAGGAGATAATGCAATACTGTAAATAACATTGCTTTTGCTATTTATGTCATTTTCGTTCGGCAGGAAATGTTTTATTTCTCCGTTTTGTTTATCGTATCTGAAAGCTCCGTACGGAGTACCTATCCACATTCGGTCTCGTGTATCGTTTTGGAGTGAGTAAATTCTTTTGTAAAAACCGTGGTTTATATTCTGAGGTAAAGGAAGAGTTTGTAATGAGTACCCGTCGTAGTAAGCTACCCAATCGTTTGTTCCGATCCAGATAAGTCCTTGCTTATCTTGTGTTATACATTGCACCGATCTTGAAGGGAGTTCGAAGTTAAGACGAAATTGATCTACATTACCGTTAAATGCCGATAAGTAACCGACATTGGTGATACATAGGAGTAGTACGATAGTGATCTGTCTGGCGAATCCGAACATAAATACGGCATTAAAAACGAATCGCAGAAATTTTTTTTATAATGCGTTTCATTTAAGTTATAAAATATTCATTTCTAAACAGTTGTAAGAAATAGTATAAATCCGTTTAGCAAATATACTCTTTTTTTTGAAAAAAAGGTCGTAGATAACCATTTTTTCAGTTTTTATAATATAAACACAAAAGAGCTGGAAAAGATTTAGATATGTTCAGAAAGTTCTTCTGATCGAGGCAGGTGATTTATGGAAAACTGTGGTGAAATTTTTTCAAACCGAAATGTTTTCTTGAACATGAAATGTTATTTTATCAGATAAGAAAGATATATATTTTATCTTTGAAGTTTCAGATTCTGATATTGAAAGGGAATAACCTGTCGTATATTTAGCAATTAAGTTGAGTATATTAGGAAAGTATTTTTATTAAGTAGAAAAATGGACAATTCAATTACAATTAGGGAATATGATCCGGCAGATAAAGTTGCTGTGATGAATTTAATCAGATTAAATACGCCTGAATATTTTGCATTAGAGGAAGAAGCCGATTTAAATGAATATCTGGAAAATGAAAGAGAACTTTATTATGTTTTGATTTTTGATGGCGATATTGTCGGTTGCGGTGGTATAAATTTTGTGAAGAATGGGGCGGTTGCGAAAATTAGTTGGGACATTCTTCATCCGGAATATCAGCGGAGATCATTCGGGTCACAGCTTCTTAAATATAGGGTCGATAAGCTTAAGACGATCGAAAGTGTTCGGGAAATAATGGTAAGGACATCTCAATTGGTATATAGGTTTTATGAGAAGCATGGCTTTGTACTGAGTGAAATCAAGAAAGATTATTGGGCTAAAGGGTTTGATATGTACTGCATGAAATATAAGACGAAAGATTTATTGGAAAAAGGAAGATAATTATACAATTTGAATGACTTCTGATTCGAGAGACTGTCGTAAATTTTCCGACAAAAAAATATTATCAGCTCTTTTTCCCATTTTCACTCGTCAGATAGCCCGCTATCCTCCTCGTAAAAACAGAAAAACATCCTCGAAAGAAACTTTCAACCCTGACCTGAGTAAAATTTAAACAGGTTCTAAAATAATTACCGGAGTTATTTTGCTCAGCGCAGAATGACTCCGGTATTATAAACTATAAATTTAAATGAATCTTTAATATGGTATTTTAGAACTTAAGATGCGATCTTTATACCATGGGTCATTTATCTGTTTCAGTAATTGTCCCATTTGTTTGCATAAGTCATTGAATATTTTCTGGTTTTCCGTTACAGATAGGTTATTCATCTGATAAGGATCTTTGATATCGTCATAAAAGAAAATATGCTTTATATTTTGTTGCTTATCGATAGATATGGCTAAAGTATAACGTTCGGTTTTGATTCCTCGTGCCTCAGGAAAGTATGAGATAATTTTGCCGTCGGCATTCTTTTCTCCGTTCAGGTTTCTTAGATACAGTACTCCTGAAGGCAATTTAGGCGCATTTTTTTCTTTTGATATTACCGGCGCAAAATTCGTACCTTGTACGGTTTCCGGGATCTGTCGAGACAGTCCGGCTAAGCCGAGTACCGTAGGCATGATGTCCGGAGAAGAAAGCAATAGTCGGTCTTCTACACGAGGTTTTAATTTCTCCGGGTAACGAACCAGAAACGGAACGTTCATAGATTCTGCATAAGGTGAATTTTTAGGATCATTTGTGTTTTGACTGCACATGGTTTCTCCGTGGTCAGAAGAAAAGACGACGATCGTGTTTTCTTCTAATCCCAAATCTTTTAATGCTTTCAAAATACGACCGAATTCCCGATCTACTCCGGTAACCGAAGCGAAGTAAAAGGGTGCGCATTGGGCTTTTTCCATTTGAGGATTTGCATTGGGGCGTACTAATAGCTCGTCTAAAGGAATATCTTTGTAAAGATTATAGTCTTCCTCCATGACATCGTTGATTGTGCGGTAAGGACTGTGAGGTGGGTTCATACTGACAATCATAAAGAAAGGTTTAGAAGTATCTCGTACGTTTCCGGTATTTTTCAGATATTCTATCGCTTTATCCGCTTCGTGTTTCGGAGACCATTCTCTTATTTCATGACGTTTGCCGTCGGTATCCCAATAATGCGGTTGTTTGTGAATGTCGAAAGTTCCGTAAGAATACCAGTAGTCAAATCCATGCCGCCTTTCTTTGGGAGTATAGGCATCCCATACAGGAGTGTCGTTATTTACATAAGTTCCCGGCGCTTCAGGATTATTCGGAGTCGGAAAATCAACATGTAATTTTCCGATATAAGCACAATCATATCCGTTTTTCTTAAAGACGTCTCCTATACACTCTATATCCTCTCGGAGACTGCTTATAGGGCGATCCGAGTTACAATTTAACGGAACTCCGCTTCCATCCGGATACATACCGGAAAGTAACATTCCCCGATGCGGACTGCTCAAGGGGCAGTTGCTCATGGCAGAGGTCAATACTACCGATTCTTTTGCAAAATTATTCAGATTGGGAGTAATTACGGGATCAGGTTTAAACCGGACATGTTCTTTGAACCCTTTTTCGCCCCAGAATCCCATGGCATGATTTCTGAATTGATCGGGGAAAACATAGATTACATTCGGTTTTCGGTCTTGAATGTTATTTTGAGCTGTAACAGGAATTCCGTTTGTCAAAGATAATCCCGCAGCTGCGAATAGAAATTTTTTAGATGTTTTCATTGCGTTTAATCTTTAATCAGGTTTACTTCTCTGGTCATGCCGTGTTGGCAAGAAACTTCGAGGAATGTACTTTTCGTGTCTTTCCCGGATATTTTTATGTAATCAGAAGGCGTTTCTAAGTTCCATGTTCCGTTTATTTTTATTTTTATTGTCGATTTTGCGGAAGGGTTGTCTATCCATTTTCGTGAATAAACACTTCGTTCTATTCGTTTCCCGTTTTTGTCATACTGTTCGTCTGCCGGTCCTTCGTAGAAGTGAAGATCTGGGTCACAAACACTGATCGTCATTTTATCTTTATTTTCTTTGGCTGTCATTATTAAACAAGGATGATTAACAGACAGTATTTCGTTTCCTACGGTTACTTCACCCTCTTCAAAAAGTACGTATCCGGTTGTAGAAGTTACTTTGTCTCTTACGATATGAGCTCGTTTGTTTTGTTGCAAGACAATATAGCCTCCCGATTTTTGATATTGTTTTTTTTCTTTTTCCGAAGGTTGTATAAGTACCATGTATTCATAAGATGCATTATGAGGAGTTTTCCCGTGATCAATGGCCGCCAACGCAAAGTTATTTTCTGTCGGGGCACATGTCTCCTCGTCAAGTGAGTGCTGTAGAGTCTTGTGTACGGTGATATTCCCGTTGCGTATCAGGTAATAATTCTTTTTGCCGTCGCCCAGCATGGCTGTTTTCTCTGATAACCGTTTTTCATACGGAAAATCGGAGATTTTCTTTCCGTTTACGAAAATCGGACTCTCTTTTTCCGGAAGATATACTTGGAATAGTGTCGTATGTACCGGAGCATCAGGAAGAGCGCTTTCTATATCTGAACCTAATGCAATGATTCGGTTGTCAAAAAAGAAATAAGATTTATGAGCTCGTAATGATCCGTTATATTTGTCATGCTCATGCAATTTCATCCCGAAAGCTCCATTTCGATTTTTGCTGGATATTGCTCCTGCAAAAGATTCGTCGGAAAGGAGCATCTCTTCATAGCCGGAGACATCATCTACCTGACGAATGTCGGCTTTAAGATCTTTCATCGGTATGACTGCTGCTGTCGTTCCGGGTATGTGATTCCAGTCCCAGCCTTGTTGATTGAAACCGGATGCGAACATGTCTATGGGATTACCAGAACCTAATATTTGTAAGTTCCCGTGATTCAGATAGCGTCCGAAATAGTTTGCTCCGATATAAGATTCGGTAGCCCATAGGTATCGGCTGTGTCCCATCGCTGTTGCCAGCCAGTTTCCTCGGCGATGTACAGCCAGACATGAATAATTGATCCCCCAATTTCCTTCAGGAGCTTTTTCCGGCATTATTCCGGCTTTTGTAAACTTTTTACTGTAACTGTCTTTTTTTCCGTTATTGAGTCGCAAATAAGCAGAAGCAAGTTCTGTATCTATCTTTTCCGTTTTATCAGGACTGCCTACTTCGGCTAATCGGGCGTAGTGCCATGGGATGAGTTTCCCTTTTCCGTCGGGATGTCTTCCTGATAAGGATAAAGGCCATGTTACGAGATTACAATATTTTCGCATGGTGAGAAGTGCGAATTTTAGATTCTCATGACTTTGGCGGCTGATTTCGAATTCGGAATCTTGTAATAACCAAACTGAGTTTACCGCTCCGTCTAATCCTCCTACGGCGTATGCCGGATAGTTATGACGATGGTGAAAAATCGAACCGTCTATTTTAAAACAACCCATCGTCCCGTCCGAAAAATGTAATCCGTTGTCTATCCAACGCGAAATAGAGTGCAGATAAGTTACTTTTTGGGGAGAATCTTTCATCATCATGATGCTCGAAAGACGCCCTATTAAACTCGTGTTGAATGCATCTATGTCCATGCCGTCTATTTCGGGTTTCAGTTTTACTTCTCCCGTACCGGCAAACCATTCCATTGCCTGCTGAATGTCTTGGTCTAATTCTGCTTTTACAAGAACGTCCTTCATCAAAAACATTGCCGGATAATAATTTCTCATGCTGTACCCTAAGTGGTGAAGTGTTCCCATAGCACTTCCTGCACGAAATCCTTGATCGAGCATGTGGCGTGTCATCAGGATAAACATGTTTGCTAATTCTGTCTTTTCATTATTATTCGTACTATTGTTCCATGCTATTGCAAGGTTATACATGAAATTTACACAATTTCGTAATCCCATAGGGTTAGCGTAGATTTTTGCATAGTTCTCTCCTCCGAGATTTGCATAAGCTTCTCCAAAACGTTCAAAAAATATCGGTAATCCGGAGATTGAACCGTCCGGATTTTCTGTAATATTATATGCAATGAATTGTTTTTTCAGTTTTGCGACATCTGGCTGCTTTTTAGGAAGAAGCAATTGCTTGAGCCGGGTTTCTACGTCGTTTATACTTTTTTGTTCAGAGGAACTTACTCGGGCCGAAATCGGGAGATCGAAATCATTTCCCCATGATTTAAGTAATACTAACCAATGGCTGGTTGTTCCCGGATTGATATAGGGCGCTTGAAAATCTGCTGTTTGATGACGTACATCTTGAAATGAAGATAAAATAATATGGTCGAGGAATATTTCGCCGCAGTCTGTATTGGGGGCGGTAATACGAAGTTCGTCCATCCCTTCTTCCGGAGTTCCTTGCATATCTCGGCTGAAAATAAGCCATGCTCCACTCCATCCGGTGAAGTTCATTCCGTATTCAAACCATGAACAGACCTTTCCTTGCTTTAAAAATTCGAATTTCAGTTTTCCCGAAGAGATAGCTTTCGGGTTGTAAATCCAAAATATAAAAGTAGAAAGCGAAGTTTCTTTGGGATTTGGATTTTGAGACAAGTAGCCTATCGGTTGATTGATAAAAATCTGTGCATTCGATTTATCCCAATTCCATTGAAGGCTGTGTCCTAAATGTTTATAATGTTTGTTCGATAAAGAGACTTTAGAGTTCTTCCCAGCAGTTATCGGATCTGTCGAATGTTCGAATGATATGATTTCCGGATGGGTAAATTCTCTGATTTGAGCATTTGTTATAGAAAAGGGTATTGTCAGAAATAACAGGAAGAATATGTGTTTGAAATAGTACATAAGATTTATATTGTTTATCGGTATTTGGTGGAGTGATTAATAAAATCGCGGATCAATTAATATCTTGAGGTTAGTCTCATACCTAAAAAACGGAATGAATTTTCCTTATATTTTTATAGGTCTGCCGAATAACTTCGTTAAGAATACGTTTTTAATCGTACGGAATAGAAACACTCATTCTTGATTCCTGAAAATAATAAAGGTCAAGAATGAGTGTTTATTTCTTATTTCTTTTCAAGATTTATTTTGCGAGTCAGTGCTTCCAGATAATAATAATCGGCGTAATTTAGAGGTACATCGATTTCACTGTGATGAGGGATACTTCCGACGGAATGCATCAGTACAAAATTTCCGTTTGTCCCTACAATCGCTAAATAAGCCGGACTGGATAACGATTCTATAATCTTATCTGCTGTCTTTTTATATTCTTTGGAATTGTCGTATGTGCTTAATTCATATAAAGCCGAGGCGGTTACGGCAGCAGCAGATGCATCGCGCGGTTCGTTCGGGATATGAGGTGCATCGAAATCCCAATAGGGTACTAAATCCTCAGGCATGTTTTTATTATTGAATATAAAATCATAGACCTTTTGAGCCTGTTCCAGATATTTTTTGTCTTTTGTTTCACGGTAACATACGGTATAACCATACAAAGCCCATGCTTGTCCGCGAGCCCAAGAAGATTCATCTGCATATCCCTGTGCTGTTTGCCTGCTGCGTACTCCTCCTTTTATTTTATCATAATCTACGACATGATAACAACTGTTATCCGGACGGAAGTGATGCGCCAATGTCGTGTCGGCATGGCTGATAGCGATTTTACGGTATGTTGAGTCTCCGCTTAATTTAGTTGCTTCGAATAAAAGTTCGAGATTCATCATGTTATCGATAATAACAGGACACATCCAGCCTCTTGTCCCTTGCCATCCTCGGTCTTCATCCCATGATTGTATGACACCTGCAACCGGTCTGAATCGAGAGGATAGAGATTTTGCCGTTTCTATAATCACGTCTTTGTATGCGGGATTTCCCGTTAATCGATAAGCGTTTCCGTAACTGCAATAAATCATAAAACCTACGTCATGATGCCATTTGAGATATTTTACCGAGTCTAATGTTTCGGTGTACTTGATACCTAAGTCTTTCCATTTGTTATCGTTGGTGAGCTCATACATGTACCACATTGTTCCGGGAAAAAATCCACTGGTCCAGTCATCTACCGGAATATATTCGATTACACCGTTGTAGACCGTTCTTGGATTCAGAAATTTTCCAGAATCTTCGATAATTTCGACCTGTCTTCCTATTTGTTGAGTTGCCGTTTCTATACCTTTCTGCACCGGATCGATTTGTCCTACTTGGTGTTCGGTGTTTTTCATGCAACTAAAAAGAAACAATAGTGATAAACCTGCAAAAAAGAGTGTCTTTTTCATAGATGGGCTTTGTGTTTTTTGATTAGTTAATGTCTTGAATTATTTCTGGTGCTAAGATAATTTATAATGCTATTCGTCGATTTTTTTTATACAAGAAGCGTGTCCTATATTCTTATATAATTTGTATCAAAAAAACGGGACTCCTTTTGAAGATTATTCGAAAAATATTAAAGAGTTCCATTTTTTATTTTATGGGCTATGCTTGGTGCTGTAAACGTGTATATCTCATTTAAATGTATCTATATTAGCCGAAAATTTAAAGTGTATAATAATCCCGAATTAATTGTATGAATTTTCCATGGAACACAAAAGTCTTCTTTGTTTTTTAATAATCGGCGGGTATTTCTTTCTCGATTTTAGGATAAAGAACAACGCAGAATACAATTTAGTTTTGAAACAATAACCCTAATCAAATATCACCAAGACTCATGAAAAAAAATAAACTAAGGATTATCCTAGTGATGTTATGTGCTTTCGGTGCTTTGGCATTGCAGGCTCAAAAAAATGTGACCGGAACCGTAGTCGATCAGTCGGGTGCCGGACTTCCGGGTGTCAGTATTCTTGTAAAAGGTACTACAAAAGGTACAACAACTGATATAGACGGAAAGTTCGGTATTTCAGTACCGGATGGAAATGCAATTCTCCGTTTTACTTTTTTGGGATTCGGAGCAATTGAACAGAAAGTAGATTTAAAGAAACCGATGACAGTCGTTATGAAAGAGACCTCTAAAGATTTGGATGAGGTTGTTGTTGTCGGTTATCAAGAAGTTCGTCGTAAGGATTTGACAGGAGCAGTAGGGGAAGCTAATTTGGGGGATATATTGCAAACTCCGGTAGTTAGTTTTGACCAAGCTCTGGCAGGACGTATTGCCGGTGTCCAAGTTTCCTCTAATGAGGGTATGCCGGGATCGGCATTTAACATCGTGATTCGTGGAGGGAACTCCATAACTCAGGATAACTCTCCCTTGTTCGTCATTGATGGGTTTCCTGTAGAAGATGCTGATGCTGCGGCCTTAAATCCGAATGATATTGAGTCGATGAACTTTTTGAAGGATGCTTCGGCTACGGCTATTTACGGAGCTCGGGGTGCAAATGGTGTCGTTATTATCACAACGAAAAAGGGACAAATCGGTAAACCCAAAATTTCTTATAATGGTAGTTTCAGCGTTTCTACGGTAACAAAGAAACTTGAGCTGATGGATGCTTATGAATTTGTAAAACTGCAGGAAGAGATACAAGGTGATTTGAGTTCTTCTTATTATAGTAATGGGCGAACACTCGAATCATATCGTAATTATCCCGATCAGTTTAAATGGCAGGATGATATTTTCCGGACAGCTTTTACCAATAATCATTACATCTCTTTGACCGGAGGAACAGCCGATACTCGTTATACTGCTTCATTATCGTATCTGAATCAGGAAGGTATTTTATTAAATTCCGGATATCAACGTTTTCAGGGACGTTTTAGCCTTGACCAGCGAATAAGTCCGAAACTGAAAGTAAATGTTAATGGAAATTACGCCCGGGGAATAACGAATGGAGCTTCTCCGTCAGTTGCTTCGAGCAGTGCGACGAACAGTTTGTTTTATAGTGTTTGGGGATATCGGCCTGTAAGTTATGATGGAACCGATTTACGTACGTTATTATGGGATCCGACCGTACCGACGAACAATGACTATCGTTTTAATCCGATTTTGTCTTTAGAGAATGAATATCGTCGTTTGATACAAGATGATTTTCAAGCTAATGCATACGCTGAATATACATTTATTCCGGGATTGAAATTGAAAGTTTCCGGAAGTTATCGGTTGAAGAAACGTCAGAACGAACAGTTCAATAATTCGAAAACACGTTATGGTAATGCCACCCGTTCTGAAGGTGTCAATGCGTCGGTACGCCATTATGATGATCATAGCTGGGTAAATGAGAATGTATTGAATTACTCTAAAGTATTTAAGCGTAAACATAATTTCTCGGCTATGGCGGCGGCTACGTTTCAAGGAAATTATTCTAATTACTTTAGAAACGATGTGCAGAATATCTCTCATGAAGATTTGGGCATGGCAGGTATGGACAACGGTATTCCAATATTATCCGAGTCTACTATCGGAGAAAATATGCTGATGTCTTATCTTGCCCGTGTAAATTATAACTACAATTCGAAATATTATATTACGGCTTCATTCCGAGCTGATGGTTCTTCTAAATTTTCTAAAGAAAATCGTTGGGGATATTTCCCTTCGGCATCTGTGGCATGGAGTTTTAACCGGGAAGATTTTATGGCTCCGTTCGAAGATTGGTTGTCTAACGGTAAATTGCGTTTAGGTTGGGGTGCTACGGGAAATAACCGTGTGTCGGATTTTGCCTCATTGGGACAGATGACTTCGAAAATTGCATTTGAATATCCTTTTGGGAACAGTTACCAGACTGCTTATAAATTGACCGGTTTGGAAAACAAGAATTTAAAATGGGAAACGACCGAGCAGACTAATCTCGGACTCGATCTCGGGTTCTTTAACGACAGAGTAGCGCTTACGGTAGATTTATATCATAAACTTACACGAGATTTGTTGCTTCAGGCCGATCTTCCTTATACGACCGGCTATGCATCTACCTATTTGAATGTCGGTAAAATGCAGAATAGAGGTTTGGAAATAACATTGGAGACTACCAATATTCAGAATAAGAATTTTACGTGGACGACAAATTTCAATATTGCATTTAATCAAAGTAAGGTAAAAGAGCTTTCTCGTAATCAAGAAACATTGTTGAGTACGGTTACTTTTGATAATGCTTATAGTGCCGAGCCGTCTTATATCGCTCAGGTCGGTAAACCGTTGGGGCTAATGTACGGATATATTTATGACGGGACTTATAAGTATGAAGATTTCGATGTATCGGGAGGTAATTACACTTTGAAGTCGAATGTTCCCAATAATGGGAATGATCGTTCCACGATTCAGCCGGGAGATGCCAAATATGTCGATATAAACGGTGACGGAGTTGTCGATGATAATGACCGTACGATTATAGGACGAGGGCAACCTATCCATACCGGAGGTTTCACGAATAATTTCAAATATAAAAATTTTGATCTGAATATTTTCTTTACTTGGTCATACGGGAATGACATTTTAAATGCGAACAGGTTATTATTCGATAACGGATTATGGAAAAGAGAAACCAATATGTTTGCTTCGTATGCCGATCGATGGACTCCGGAAAATCCGAATAGCGATATTCCCCGTGCGGCAAGTCAACCAAACGTATTTTCTTCACGTGTGATCGAAGACGGTTCTTATTTGCGTTTGAAATCTGTGACTTTGGGGTATAATTTCCCTCAGAGAATCTTGAAAAAACTGATGTTGTCCAGTGCCCGGATATTTGTTTCCGGAGAAAATTTATGGACATGGACTTCTTATACAGGATATGATCCGGAAGTTTCTGTACGTAATTCTGCCTTGACTCCGGGTTTTGACTACTCGGCTTATCCTCGGGCTTATAACTTCTCAGTAGGCCTAAATGTTAGTTTTTAACCGATAAAATCCGAATTTGAAAATGAAAACAATTAAAAATATATTTTGGGGCAGCACAATGTTATTGTTCACTGCTTGTAATTTCTTAGAAACTACTCCGAGTGATTTCATTAATCCGGATGATTTTTATAAAGATGACACGGAGGCATTTATGGGACTTACAGGGATTTACAATACTCTGAACAGTTCGAGCGGTTATGGTGAAAAATATTATCAGGCAATAGGTACGGACGATCTTACTTATTATTATACTTCCAGTACGGCAGAGGTAGGATTGCCTAATAATAATTATACAGCGAATGATGCCGATTTGGCTTCTATTTGGCAGGGCTTGTATGAAGGAATTAATAATGCCAATTATTTCCTTGAACGAATAACCGATTCTCCGGTAAGCGAGGCGAATAAAAAAATGTATCGGGGAGAAGCAACTTTTTTAAGGGCTTATTTCTATTTCCTTTTGGCTCAAAGTTGGGGAGACGTACCTTTGATTACGACAGCTCAGACCAATACCGATAATTACGTGCCGAATATAAAGGTGACTTCTCAAGCTGAAGTATTGAAATTTGTAACAGATGAAATGGAAAAAGTCCTTACCGATGAAGAAAATTATTCAATAGGTACGATACAGGTCGTGGGAGCCGGGCGTGTAAGCCGTTCGGCAGTAAAAGGGATTCTTGCCCGTGTATATTTGAAGAGAGCCGGTTGGCCGACAAATGAGACCGAACTGTATTCGAAAGCTAAATATTGGGCGGGAGAGGTTATCCATCCGCAGGACGGATCGATGACTCACGCGTTGAATATGGAAGGTTATGCCCAAGTATTTAAGAATCTGGCGACAGACGTTTATGATCCGGAGGAATCGATATGGGAAGTCGAATTTAAAGGTAATCGTCAGGATTCTCATACGAATGCCGGACGTATCGGTAGCTTGATCTGCGGTATTCAGAATGCGGATGTGCTTCAGACTTCTTTGGGATATAGTTATGGCCGGTATTGTGTAACTCCGGGTTTGTGGGATTTATATAATGACCTTGACGGAGACGGAGAGCCGGAACTGATTTCTACAAAAGATGAAGATGATCCTTTGAATGAGAAGTATAATAAAGATGAACGTAGAGATTGGAATATAGCTCCTTATCGATTCCAAAAAAGAGATGATGCGACGGTTTATTGGAAAAAGAATTGGGAATATATAGGAGATGTGAAACTGAATAATAATGGAGAACCGGATTTAAAAGATGGACAAAAGCAATATGCTACACGTACGCAATATATCGAAAGAAATGCCGGTAAGTTCCGTCGGGAATACGAGTTGGTAACTCCTCGCGATAAAAATTATACACCGATTAATTTCCCGCTGCTGCGTTATTCCGATGTGTTGTTAATGTATGCCGAAGCACAAAATCAGGCAGACGGATCGCCTTCTGTCGAATCGATCGGCTATGTGAATGATGTTCGTCGTCGTGCTAAAGCTGATGAAGTCAATATTACAGATCCTCAGGATTTTCAGCGTTTGATTGAAGATGAACGAGGTCGGGAACTTTGTTTTGAAGGTTTACGCAAAATGGATTTGATCCGTTGGGGTAAATATAAGAAGGCAATGGAAAAAGTCAGTCTGTATGCGACTGATTCCCGTTGGTCGAGCGGTCGGCAATATTTGCTGATATATGCGACGAACGGCGCGACATCGGATAGGTATCAATGGTTACCTATTCCTACCCGGGAACTCGGACTGAATAATTTGTTACAGCAGAATCAAGCGTGGAGATAAACTTTAAATACGGAAAATTATGAAAATCAGAAATTCAATCTATATATTGGCTGTCGGTGCATTTTTAGTTTCTTGTAATGATTTGGATGTGGATGACAGTGTTGACTTCAACGTCTCTTTAGCTTCCGATAATACATACGAGGCAGGAGATCCGGTCGTATTTAATTTTGACGGAAATCCGGATTATATAACTTGGTGGTCTGGAGAAGAAGGACATAAATATGCGAATCGGGAACGTACCGAATTACCTTTGGAGGAGATAGAATCTGTGACTTTAAGTTTTGAGGCACAAGCTCGTTACGGAAAAGTTACCAATACATTGTCTCTTTTTGTCGGTGATTTCCCGGGATTAAGTAAAGATGTTGCTACAGATGATTCTCGTGTTGCCGATTTTGAGTCTGATGCTACCTTACTGAGTGGTAACGGGGAACTATTGGAAAGTAAATTCTCAAACAGGACGGCGACTTCTTTCGACCTTACACCTTACAGTACTTCCGAGATGACTCTCGCTTTTCATTATAAAGCAGATTTTGATGGAACAAGTGCTTTAAAAAGGTGGGATTTTTATAGTGTAGCTATAAAAACAATCTACAAGAATGGAAATACTACAACGTTGGGCTTATCAGATTTAGGATTACAAACGTTTGACCGCAATCCGAATACAAATCCTAAACATGCACAACAGGGAGATCCCTATTTTGATAACAGTTCCAGAACTTCTTCTTGTACGGGAGTGTGGGATTTGCGTTCATCATTGACACGGGTAAATAGCTTTATGTATCTTGGTGGAGGTACTAATGAAACAGACTATACCAATAATGCAGATGATTGGTTGTTTACCAAGTCCTTAAAATTCAATACTTGCGATCCGGATGAAAATAGCGGAGTCCTGAAAAATATAAATGTGCGACTTCCTTCGTATTCCTATGTTTATACTCAGCCGGGCACATATACTGTAACTTTTATTGCCGGAAATCAAAATGTTTATGGATCGGCACGTACGATTAAGGAAGTGACTTTCACTATTAAGGAAAAAGAATAACCTTGACTATGCTTATTATAATTAAGGACTGCATCTTCTGTGTGCAGTCCTTTTCTATTCTTCGGAAAATTGAGTCCGGGTTATTGAAATTGTTCCATTTTTTATTTTATGGGATATGCAGAGCTTTTTATCATTTCGGGTTTTCATCTTTAATAAAGATATTTGCATCAAACGAAAAACACTCTCTATGAAAATAAAATGGTTGGCCTTGCTTCTGATTGTTCTGTTTTCTTATAACGGATACTCTCAAAAAATCGACTGGAATGTTTCTATTCCGGAATATATTTCTGCAACTTCGGCTAAATTATCTTTGAATAAGGATTTTGTAAAAGAGGGAACTGCTTCTCTTCAATGGCAGTGGTCTTCTCCTTCTGTATTGACTATTGATAATCCTTCATTGTTGCAAAAGGCTGTCGGAACTCGTAAAGGCGGATTGACGATGTGGGTGTATAATGATGAACCTGTGGATGCTGCGTTGCGAATATCTTTTGTTGCAGCCGATGGATCGATTCCTTATTGGTTCGATTATTATCTCGGATTTTCCGGGTGGCGAGCTTGTTGGATCAGCTTTGAGAATATGCAGGGAGATCATAAAAATAAAGAGTTGGTACGTTGGACGATGACTACACCTGAAAATTTAAAATCGGGAACTCTTTTACTCGACCGGGTCGAATTTCCTGCAAAAGGAGTTCATCATCAAGCGACTCCGGATTATCAGACTCCTTTGAATAATACAAAACTGTCTCGTACTCTTTGGCATTGGGCTCGATTGTATGAATGGGAACATTATGAATATGATCTGCCTTTAGCGTCTGTCGGTTCATCACAGAGACAAGATATAGAGTTGCTCTCCCGGCGATTGACGGATCAGGTAGCTCCGGAAACCGGAAAAGGCAATGCTACCCGGGCTTTATCCATTGCGGAGAAAGCCAATATCCATAGGGTTGACGGAAAAATAACAGGAGCTCCGCTGGTTTCTAATGATGAGTTGAATAAGAAAGCAGGGGAGATCGGCTTGTCTGATCTGGAAACCATGTTATTCGGTTTTGCCGGAGATTGGTATTACAACAAAAATGAAGAATCGAAACAAGCTTTCTTCGACGTATTCGAATATGCAATGCAGCAAGGTTTTGCTTTCGGGAGCGGTTTGGGAACTAATCACCATTACGGATACCAGATTCGGGATATTTATAAAGCCGCATGGATGATGCGTGATTTATTAAAGGAGGAAACTCCTTTGAACAAGGATATTCGTCGGACATTAGCGTATTGGAGCGGATTAGCAGAAACACGGATTCCTTACCAGTATGGAAGAGACGAATTACTTGATTCGTGGAATACATTATTGACAGCGAAAGTAATAAGCGCTCTTATTCAACCGGATATGAGGGAACAGGTTCGTAGTATGAAAGCTTTGAGCCGTTGGGTAAGCGGATCTTTGGGTTTCACTCCCGGAACGATAGGCGGGATTAAAGTTGACGGTACGACTTTTCATCATGGAGGTTTATATCCGGCATATTCGATCGGTGCTTTTGCTACTATCGGAAAATATCTTGAGCTGACAAACCATACAGAGTTTACTATTTCTGATGATGCAGCTCGTAATGTAAAGCTTGCATTGCAAACAATGCGGAATTACTGTAATTTAAAAGATTGGGGACTGGGTATAGCCGGACGACATCCTTTTGACGGATCGATTTCGAATGATGCAGTACAAGCTTTTGCTTTGTTGGCAGATAGAGGAGACCTTACCGGATCGGGGAATAAAATCGATGAAGAGCTGGCTGCAGATTATTTGAGACTAAACAGGACCTCGTCTCCATATAAGAGAAAATTTGAACAAGCTGGCATTAAAGCAGCTTCGTCGTCACAGGGCTTTTTTGTTTATAATTATGGAGCTCTGGGAATACATCGTTTTGGAAATTGGATGGTGACGTTAAAGGGATATAATACTGATGTTTGGTGTTCCGAAATATATGCAAAAGACAATCGTTACGGTCGTTATCAGAGTTATGGGTCGGTACAGATTTTGGCTTCAGGTCGTCCGGTCAATAACTTTGCCAGTGGGTTTGTAGAAGATGGATGGGACTGGAATCGAGTACCGGGAACAACGACGATTCATTTACCTTTTGATAAATTGGAAAATCCCCTTCAAGGAACGTTAATGGAACGATCTGAAGAAAATTTTTCAGGAGCGTCATCTTTGGAAGGGAAACAAGGAGTATTTGTCTTTAAGCTGAAAGAGAAAGATCGGAAAAATTTTACACCCGGATTCGTAGCCCGAAAGTCAGTCTTTTGCTTTGAAAACCGTTTGGTATGCTTAGGATCGAATATCTCTAATAATAATAAAGAATATCCGACGGAAACCACGTTGTTTCAACTGGCATTGAAAAGAAATTCCGAACCTATATTGCTCGGTTCGGATACAATTGTCGGTCTTCCGATAGAAAAAACGATTTCAGAAAAATCATCTGTACTTTTATCCGATACAAAAGGTAATTATTACCGGATTGCTGCCGGGCAAGACTTGCGCATTTTAAGGCAAAAACAAAAATCCATGGACAACAAGCAGAAGTCGGAAACCGAAGGTAAGTTCGTAACAGCTTACCTGAATCACGGTGTATCTCCTGATAATGCCGGATACGAGTATATGGTATTGGTACAGCCGACTCCCGAACAAGCAAAAGAAATAACATCGGAAGAAGGATTGCCTTATCAGATACTTCGAAAAGATTATTATGCACATATTGTAAAAGACATTCCGAGTGGTACGGTGGGGTATGTTATGTTTGAAACTTTGGACAATATAAAGGACGATTATTTGCTTGCCTCTGATGCCGAAACATTGATTCTTTTGCGTCCGACAGATAAAAAGACTTTGGTGATGAGTATTTGCGATCCGAATCTGAATTTGGAAGAGAAGACTTATACGACGGCAAAACCTTCACGACCGCTTATAAAGAGTGTTCTTCTAAAAGGGAAATGGAAGAATGTATCGGATAATGATGAGGTCGTTATAAAACAAGAAAACGGGAATACTCGCCTGACTGCTACTTGTATCGATGGTCGTCCGGTGGAATTCAAGTTGATAGCCCAATAAACAACGAAATACTAATCTTAAAAAGAATGACAATGAAAAAAATGCTATTTTGCCTGTTGAGTCTGTGTTTCGGACTTACGGCTTTCGCTCAAGAAAATCTGTTGGAAAACGGCGGATTTGAAGATGGTATTCCGGCAGTAGTTACCGGACAGAAAAATACACAAGGTAAATGGTTGGCTTATTATCAAGCTCAACGAGGAGGAATAGAAACTTCGGAATGTGAAGGGTTCAAGGGAAAGGGTCTGAAAGTTACCGTAAATAAGTGCGAGAAACCGGTTTGGGACAATTATATCTATCAAAATTTGTCTTTAGAACCGGGCCAGTATGAAATAACTTTTTATGCGAAGGCTTCTAAAAATGCAGCAGAGCGTACGAGTTTGCGAGTGATGATAAAACCTTCTACAGCACCTTATTTGGGAGATTTTAAATCGCCATGGTCTCCTAAGAAAAAAGTGACTACCGAATGGCAACAATTTACTCAGAAATTTACTATTACCGATGATCAGGAAGGTGTGGATAATGCCCGTTTTCTGATCACTCTGGAAGAACCGAATATCGATTTTTTTATCGATGAAGTGACTTTGACCAAGATTAAATAATTACTTACTTTTTAATACCTCATAATTATGAAAAGAATTTTACTGATTACGGCAGCTGTCTTGTTCGGGATGAACATGTCTGCTCAAAATTTGATTTCGAACAGTATGTTCGATACCGATATGACAGGTTGGACACAATATTCACGGAATGGTGGATCCGTGGCGACTTGCGAGGTATCGGACGGTATTCTTCATGTGAAAAGTAATGGCGCAGGGGATAATACTACCGATACTAATTTAAAAAATCGTTTTAATGGTGGAGTCTATACCTCTTTACCATCTTTGGCAGCTCAAAAATATACGTTGACACTTGATATTTGTGCCGTGAATACTGCTGAAACAAGGACTTTCAGTGTCGGTATATTGAAAGGCGTCGATCTGTCTGCAGATGGGGCTACCACAACAGCAAATAACGTGTATCTTCCTGCTGCACAGAAGATCAATACAAGCACGGGGGTAACTCTTATGACTTTGAGATTTGATATTACTTTGTCTGAGGCTGTGGATGATGCCATACTTGCATTCGGATTTTCAGCAAATTCGGCAGAATGGTATATCGATAATGTTTTTCTGACCCCGACTTATTTAGGAAACCCGGGATTTGAGACGACTTATAATTGGAGTAAAAACGGAGGAATGGATTGGGCCCAAGATGATGCTGAAGGAAATGTTCATGGCGGTATTAAATCTGGGAAATATACACCTGCTCCAGACCTTGAAAAAGAATTTTATCAGTGCCGCTCTCAAGCACCTGTAGCTTATCTGAAAACTACGGATAATAAAGTAACCGTTCGTTTTTGGGCGAAAGGTGCGGAAGGTGGAGAGACCGTTTACGGTTTATTCTATGACGGGGAAAAAGAATCTACGGCTTTAGGTTTAGGTTCTTATCTTGCTGAAGATAAAAAATCTCCTAAAGAAGGAACACCTATGGCGACACTGACTACCGAATGGACTCCGTATACATTTGTTTTTGAAGGTACGGAAAATATGATAGATCCTTACTTTGCATTCAGTTGTAATACTACCGGAAAGACGTTTTGGATCGACGATATTGTCATGTTTGCAGAAAATGATCCGACTTCAGGAATATCAACTCCTGCTGTAACCGATAAATCCGGCGTTAAGGTGATTGCTACCGGTACGCAAGTTTCTGTTTTGTCTGCTACTGCTGCAACCGTAAATATTTATGATATGGTTAGCGGTTCATTGCTCGGAAATAAACAGATTTCAGAAGGTAATACGAGTATCGACTTGAAAAAAGGATCTTATATTATTCAGGTGATTACAAACGGAAAATCCGTTTCAGAGAAAGTGATTATCCGTTAATTGATTATTTTGTATTTGCTTAATGGCACGGGTAATCCGATTGGATTACCCGTACTTTTCTTTCTAACCGTAAAAACACCCCTTACTCATGAAAAAAATATTCATTTCGTTTTTTGTTTTTATATTCTCCGTATCTGTTTATGGGATACAATACGACTTTGAGGACGGAGTGGTTCCGGCAACCATCAACGATATACAAAAAGGAACGTTATCTGTTTCGTCCGACCATGCCAAGATGGGAACAAAATCTCTTCGTTGGGATTGGACGGATACCGGAGCACTTTTCCGAGTAAATGATGAGGTAAATATTCCGTATGCGATTAATGCATTCAGTAATCGGGGAGGTTTACGGATGTGGATCTATTCTCCGAAAGCGATGCCCGGAAAATCGTTACAATTTATTTTTAGGAATAAAACGGTACGGGTATATACATTTGACTTTAATTTAAATTTTACAGGTTGGCGTGCTTGTTGGATAGCCTTTTCGGATATGTGGGTACCCGGAGAATCGGATGACGTGCAACCGACGCAACAAGATATTGACGAATTGACGATAAAAGCTCCGGAAGGGGTAGAAAGTGGTACGCTCTATTTTGACCGTTGGGACTTTTCGAGTAACATAAACAAACAAGCTACTCCGGATGCCCAAATTCCGAGAAATAATCGTTTCCTTATCCGTGATTTTTGGCATTGGGGACGTTTGTGGGAATGGGAGCAGTTTTTATATTCAGATGAATTGAAAGGTCTTGTTCCTACGACATCGGAGTTGGCAGAATTGCGTGAGATGACTACTACGGTACAAACGGCTTTATTCGGTAAGGTGAACAATACTACTATTGCGAATGCTTCTTCGAAACTTTCTGCTGCTGGGATTAAACGGGATATTTCTACCGGTTTTATTTCGGGAAAACCTTTGTACACAGATCAGGAAAAAGAGTCCGGAGATATCGGGTGTCAGGATGTGAATGATATGATGCTCGGTTTTGCTATGGATTATTACTTTAATGGAAATTCATCGGCAGCCGAGAATTTTATGTTGGTGTTCGATTATGCTTTGGATCAAGGGTATGCTTATGGAAGTGGTATGGGGACAAATCACCATTTCGGTTATTTTAACCGGGATATGCCTAAAGCCGTGTGGATGATGAAAGATTATCTTAAGTCTGAAAATCGTTGGGATGAGGCTTTGCAATTAATTCAATATTGGAGTGGATTGGCAGAGACCCGTCAGCCTTATGATATAAATCGGGATGAGTTGGTCGATACTTGGTACACTTTGCATTTGCCGAGACTTTATGCGGCATTGATGATCGAGGATGAGACCGAGCGATTCCGAGCTGTTAAGGGTTTGTCTGAATGGACTAACGGATCGATATGTTATACACCCGGAACTATCGGAGGTATTAAACCGGACGGAACTGCATTCCACCATGGAGCTCATTATCCCGATTACGCCTCTTCCGCTTTTGGTATATTGGGCGATTATGCCAATTATGTGAACGGTACATCTTTTACATTGGATGCTTCGGCTCGGGCTATATTAAAGCAGGCATTTATGGCGATGGCTTCTTATTGCAATGTGAAAGAATGGGGAATAGGTGTTTGCGGGCGACATCCGTTTAATCCGAACGAGTGTTCTATAAAATCGAAAAATATCAATGCGTTTGCCTATTTGGCGGTAGATGGAGAAACTGTCGATAAAGATCTCGCTTCTAATTTTTTACGCATTTATGAGACGGCTACAGCTACTACCGCCATGAATAATATGAAAAAGAAATTTACGGCACTGGGAATAGAAAAGGCCGATCCTATGCAGGGCTTCTTTACTTATAATCATGCGGCTCAAGGGGTATTTAGAGGAGGAAAATGGATGGTTTCCTTGAAAGGCTTTAACCGGTATGTCTGGGGTACGGAAATATATTATTCTAATAATCGTTATGGTCGTTATCAGAGTTACGGATCGATACAAATTTTGGATAGCGGAGATCCTGTAACCGAGGCGGACAGTCGTTTTCTGGAAGACGGGTGGGATTGGAATCGGTTGCCGGGAACAACTACGATCCATAAGAGTTGGTCGGCTCTGAATTCCCCATATACCGATGCGACATTAAAGCAAAATGAAACATTTTCGGGAAGTAATAACTTGAATGGGACTTCCGGTATGTTTGTCATTAAGTTGAAAGAACCGTCACATAAAAACTTTACATCCGATTTTACTGCTCGTAAATCGGCTTTTTGTTTCGATAATCGTATCGTATGTATCGGGACGGGAATAACGAATTCCGAAAGTGCTTCCAATACGGAGACGACTCTTTTTCAACATGCTATTTTAAGTGATGATGAAGCGGTCGAATGGAATAATACCGTTTCGACGGATGCGACGATCAATACTACGGTACAAAATGCGAACGGAATGGTTTTTAAGGATCAGACAGGTAATTATTATCAGGTAAAGGAAGCGCTAAAAGTTGTTGTTACTAAGGGTTTACAAACTTCTGTAAATAATAAGACCAAAGCTGCGACCGAAGGGAAATTCGCCTCTGCATATATCGATCATGGAGCAGCGCCTTCAGATGCCTCCTATGAGTATTTGATTACAGTACAACCGGATGATTCAGAAATAGCTGCATTAAAAGCTGAAGGTTATCAACCTTATGATCTTCTTCGTAAAGACGATAAGGCTCATATTGTATATGACCGTGAAACAGGTGTGACAGGCTATGCGTTTTTTGAAGAAACGACTCTCGATAATGATGACTATATTGCAAATGCAACCGGTGAAGTTATGGCCATGATCGGAACTCCTGATGTGGATGGACAAGTTGATATGAGTATATGCGATCCTAATCTTAATATAGAGACTATCGATTATACGACTTCTGATCCGAGTCGTCCGGTGACTCATGTATTTGAGCTGAAAGGAGAGTGGTCTTTGGTTGGGGATAATGATAAAGTATCTGTAATGTCGGCTTCGACAGAAGGTAATACCCGATTGGAAATTACTTGCCAATATGGTATTCCGGTTACTTTCAGATTAGAAAATGAAGCTCTTTCAGCTAATGATAAGACTGAACTCCGGAGTATCCGGGTATTCGGTTCAAATGGGAAATTGTGTGTGAATAGTGACGCCGCCCGAATTCGGATATATACCCTGCAAGGTCGGATGATAGAAGAAACGGAAAAAAATGCCGGAATTCGTTATTTTGAATTACCGGAAGGTTGTTATATTGTATCGGTCGAAACTCCCGGAGGAAATGTGCGTCACAAAGTGATGTTATAGAAGAATAGTACGGGAAATGGTTGAGATTGGGGTATTGTTTCAACCCGTACTTGATAGAGAGCCGTTTTTGGAAAAAAGCGGCTCTCTTTTGTTTTGTGTATTTGATTATAAAAATTAAATCAGACTTTGAATGTAATTTTGCATCTCTTTCTCGTGTTCTTCGATACTTTGCAGAAGTTTGAATTGGGCTTGAGACCGTTGCCAGTTATGTTCAGGATATTGAATTTTATAGTAACAGTCGCCGTCGATATAATCGGTGAGGAAACGTACGGTCTGCATATAAGTGAGCAGTTTAGCTCCGTACGGAAGGTTCTCTATTTCTATCGGGACTAAAAATGATCGGGCACTCTCGATATATCCTTTTGCAAAAGATCTGAAGATGTCCATGTTGAGATTTACGTTGTCCAGATTTTTGTCATCTTCTTTACCCATGTTCCCGGCAGTACGGATGAAGTCTCCGAAGTCAGACAGTACAAATCCCGGCATCGTAGTGTCAAGATCGATGACGCAGAGTACTTTCCCATTTTCGTCGAACAACATGTTATTGACTTTCGTATCGCAATGAGTAATTCTTTTGGGAAGTTTCCCTTCTCTGTAAAGACGTTCTGCCTTGCACATTTCATCACTTCGTTTCAGCAGTTCGTCTACCATCCATTGAACTTTTTCCAAACGACCCGATTTATTTGAAGCGATGGCTTCCTTGAAACTTTCAAGTCTAAATTCCATATTATGGAATTTTGGGATTGTTTCGCCTAAAGTTTCAGGAAGATCGACGAGCATTGCTTGAAATTCTCCGAATGCTTTACCTGTATAATAGGAAAATTCAGGATTTACGGTTTCATAAGTTTTTGATTGAGGAATTAATACCGTAATTCTCCAATAGTTGTTTCCGTCGAAATAATACAGTTTTCCATCCTTAGTCGGAATAACTTGTAGAGCTTTACGTTTAATGTCCGTTTCTCCTTTCTCGATCAGTTTTTTGCGGATATGGTCGGTTATTGCAACAATGTTTTTTTGTAAAAGATCTACATCTTTAAAAATAGCATGGTTGATCCGTTGAAGAACGTAATCGTCCGTGTCAGACGATTGTGTCGTTATTTTATAAGTATCGTTAATTAATCCGCTTCCTAAGGGATCAATACTTTTTACAATACCGTCAATACGGAATTTGTCCACAATTTCGGTCAGGTTAGTCATGATATATTATTTGTATTTGGATTATAAATATGACTTGCAAATTAAGGATAAAATGCTGAAAATCCAAAGTTTTCAGTCAATATATTGTTATCGGATCTCGAAAAAATTTGATCTCGATCTTGCTATTGATGAGAGTAAAGAGAATAAAAAACTGTGACTTTGTAAAAAGCCACAGTTTTTTTACAGTAGTTTTTATAATTAACGGTTTGAGAGAATTGCTTGTGTATCGGATGCGATCATATATTCTTCGTCTGTAGGAATTACAACGACTTTTACTTTCGATTCTGGGGCTGATAAATCTGCCTCTTTGCCGTGTATGGTACTATTCAGTTCTTCATTGATTTTTACACCCATAAATTCGAGTTGGCGGCACACTGTTGCACGAGTTACGGTTTGGTTCTCTCCGACACCTCCCGTGAATACGATAATGTCTACTCCACCTAACACTGCCGTATAAGCTCCTATATATTTGGCAATTCGATAATCGTACATTTGTAAAGCAAGTTTTGCTCGTTCATTACCCTGAGCTATTGCAGCCTCTATTTCACGCATATCGGATGAAACGCCGGATATTCCCATTACACCGCTTTTTTTGTTGACCAGCGTAGACAACCCATGTGCATCGAGATTTTCCTTTTCCATAATGAAAGATAGAGCTCCGGCGTCTACATCTCCGCATCGTGTTCCCATCATCAAGCCTTCTACCGGAGTAAGTCCCATAGACGTATCTATCGATTTACCGTCTTTAATTGCTGTAATAGACCCTCCATTACCGATATGGCAGGTTATAATGCGTTGTTTTTCATAAGGAACTCCTAAAAATTCACATGCTCGACGGGATACGTAACGGTGACTGGTCCCGTGGAATCCATAGCGTCGGATACCGTATTTTTCATACATCTCGTACGGAAGAGCGTACATATATGCATGCTTAGGCATGGTTTGATGGAATGCTGTGTCGAAAACCGCTACTTGAGGAACTTTGGGAAGAATCTTTTCTACTGCATCGATACCTTTGAGATTCGCCGGATTGTGCAATGGAGCGATGTCTATGCATTCGATGATCTTTGCTTTAACTTCTTTATCGATCAGTACCGATTGGTTGAATTTTTCTCCACCGTGTACTACTCGGTGACCGACAGCTTCAATTTCATCGAGCGATTTTATACAGCCGTATTTTGCCCCGGAGAGAGTCTCCAATATAAATTCAATACCTATTGTGTGTTCAGGAATGTCTTTTTCAAGAATCACTTTTTCTCCGGAAGGAAGTGTGAATTTTAAAAAAGAACCTTTTAGTCCTATTTTCTCGATCCCTCCTTGAGCGAGAATATTTTTAGTTTGGGTATCGAATAGCTTGTATTTAATGGATGATGAACCGCAGTTCAGTACTAAAACTTTCATTGCCTTTGATTTAATAGGTTATTTTTTCATTCCGATAGCTTGATTGGCTGTAATAGCAACCATTTTGTAAATGTCTTCGACAGAACATCCGCGAGACAGGTCGTTGATCGGTGCGGCAATACCTTGAAGTATTGGTCCGACAGCTTCTGCTCCGGCAAGACGTTGTACGAGTTTATAGGTAATATTCCCCGTTTCTAAAGATGGGAATACCAGTACATTGGCATTTCCTGCTATCTCGCTACCCGGAGCTTTAGACATTCCTACTGCAGGAACGATCGCTGCATCGGCTTGTAATTCTCCGTCGATTTTTAATGAAGAATCCATTTCTTTTGCGATACGGGTGGCTTCTACTACTTTATCTACCATTTCATGTTTTGCACTGCCCTTGGTAGAGAAGCTTAACATGGCTATGCGAGGTTCAAATCCGGCAAGAGTTCGGGTCGTGTGTCCTGTCGAAACTGCTATTTGGGCGAGTTCTTCAGCATTGGGATTAGGTAATACGGCACAATCTGCGAATACCATAATGCCGTTTTCTCCGTAGTTCTTGTTCGGCAGGAACATTAGGAAAGCTCCTGATACAACACTGACTCCGGGAGCTGTTTTTACGATTTGAAATGCTGCACGTAAAACATTTCCTGTAGTATTTTGTGCTCCGGCAACTTCTCCGTCTGCATGGCCGCTTTTGATCATCAACGCAGCAAGGAAAAGCGGATCTTCAACTTGTTTTGCGGCTTGTTCTTCTGTCATGCCTTTCTTTTTGCGAAGCTCGAATAATAAGTTGGCATATTCTTCTTTTCTTTCATGATTTTTCGGATCTACAATAATTGCATTTCCGATGTTTTGTAATCCGTGTTTTTCGGCTAAAGCCATGATCTCGGCAGGATTACCGATTAACGTAATGTAAGCTACTTTGTCAGCAATAAGTTTATCTGCTGCTTTCAAAGTCCGTTCTTCAGTTCCTTCTGGAAGAACAATGCGCTGCATATCAGCTTTTGCACGCGCAATAATTTGATTCATTAATTCCATTGTTATTAGGAAGTATAAAGTTGATTTATTTGAATTTGCATTTAAAATACGGTGCAAAAATACGAAAAAATGCTATATGGAGATAGCAATTTTGGATAAAAAAATATATCTCTATATGACAAATAAGTTTAAAAAGAGACTTTTAAGTTTTTTTATATAATTTATCGGTATGCAGGTATACAGGAGTTCAGGATATGAAGTCTTGTATTTTGAATTTGGATACAAAATGAATTCGGAATGTTCAAAATTTTGTTTGGACCGGGACGAGGATATTTTTCGAGGTATTTTGAGATTATGGATACTAAAATAATATGTCACGTTGAATCTATATTTCAGGATAAAGTTCCTTCAATATTTTTTTTGAAGCTCCGGAGTTATTTTGGATATATTGTCCTGCCGTAATCCCTGCTTTAGATAAAAATTCTTTATTTTCAAGAAGTCTGTCCATCAAAAGTTTAAAGTCTTCCGATTTGGATATGCTAAATCCTCCTCCAGCAATAATGAGTTCTTTAGCTTCCTTAAATTTTTTGTGGTTAGGCCCGAAAATGACAGGGATACCATATACGGCAGCTTCAGGAACATTATGTATTCCTGCACCGAATCCTCCTCCGACATAAGCGACTTGCCCGTAACGATAGATGGAGGAGAGCAGTCCGAAACAGTCTATGATAATGCAGTCGGCCTCTTGTACGTTTTTTTCATTAGCCTGTGTGTATCGAATAGCAGTCCGGTTCAAGCGAGATAAAATAAATTGTATATGTTCTTCATGTATTTCATGGGGTGCGATGATAAGTTTCATTTCGGGATGACGGTTGAAATAGTCGATGAAGATCTCCTCGTCTTTTGGCCATGAACTTCCGGCGATCAAGGTGAAATTCCCTTTTGAAAATTGTTCGATAAGGGGTAATTCCTTAGCTTGGCTACGGATCTCCAGAACGCGGTCGAATCGGGTATCGCCTGTTACCGAAACTTTTGTTATTCCGATGCCTTTAAGGAGCTTTTTAGAATTTTCATCTTGAACGTATAAGTGTTCAAAATTTTGTAATATTTTTCTGAAGTAACTACCGTAAGATCTAAAAAATATTTGAGAAGGCCTGAATATCGCAGAAATGATGTATGTAGGAATATTTCTCTTTGCGAGAGCATTCAGATAATTTCCCCAGAATTCATATTTGATAAATATAGCCTGCTTGGGTTTCAATATATTTAGAAAGCGATTGACGTTATTGGGCAGATCAAAAGGCAAATAGCAAATCAGGTCTGCTTTAGGATAATTTTTCCTGACTTCATAACCGGATGGAGAGAAAAAGGTTATGGCTATTTTTTGTTCCGGATAATGTGCTTTTATTGCCTCGATTATAGGACGTCCTTGTTCGAACTCACCGAGTGAAGATGCGTGTATCCATATATATCCTCCTTCAGGATCGGCATTTTGTGCAAGATAATGAAACACTTCTTTATGTCCCTGTTTCATCTTGCGTGCTTTGGGATTGCGAAAAGATGCAATGTTGACAAGTTGTTTATATGTATAAATGCCGAAATTATAAAGTATGTTCATGATTACGAAATAGACTTCTTTGAAAGGAGTTTGTTTTTATGGGATTATAAAATATTTTTCAATCGGTTTTTTCTTGACGGATCATTCCTTTTTTTCCAACTTTCGTTGTTTAGGTTGAACCTTACAATCAATTGTTGCTGAAGATCTACATGAGAGCGTGTCGTATGGAAATTGACCGATGCCATGCAATTTACGAATCTGTTCCGGAAAAAATAGAAATAGATGTCGGTACGGTTATATAATTTAGCCTGATAGAAGGGATCTCCTTGATTTAGCTGACTGCCTAATTGGGGATAAAACGGCTGTTGATTGCCTCCGGTATAGAATGTGTTTTTTAATCCGATGAAGCGCCATTCTGCCAGAATTTCCGCTGTAATGCCTTGAGGATGATGCCAAGTGCCTATCCCCCGATTACGTTCTAAGCTCAGTAAGTATCCGCATTGAATGGTCAGAGAATCTAAAGGGGAGACAAACCGAGTCAGGTTTAGTCCTACATAAGGGTGCACGACCATGTCGTCGGTAACCGATTGTCCTTCCGTCGCATTTTTCGAACGAGCAAGATGGTTCATGACGATATTTCCTCCGGCATAAAATATGCCGGGTTGCCAACGTCCGCTTCCGACTATAATAAAGGCTTCTCTACGTTTTTCGGTTTGCATTTGTCGCCAGTCGATATAGATTTCTCCGTATCCTTTATGCCCGATATATTGAAATAGAGCTCCCGTGATATTCGGACGGAAAATCGTCAAAGAATCGTATTGGAGAAATGCCGGAAGGATTTCTATCAATTGAGTGCGGGCGAATGACCCGAAGGACATCTTGAATTTGGGGCTTTCGTAATGATAATATGCTGTCAAGTTGAGAGACCCCTCGTCTTTTTTTGCCCCCATCGGTTGTATCCAGCTACCTCCTACCATGATTCGGTGTTTGTTGTCGAGAACACCTATACCGATTTCCGGGGAGAGTCTGGTTCCGAAAAATGTCTGAGATGTTTGTCCCGGATATTTGTACTCTCTGTTATCGAAAAATCCGGTCATGTCGACATCCCATAATATATTTTGAGCCGTTATCCCTGAAGATAAGACCGACAACACGGCTAATATCAGACTCCGTTTAATGTGTTTCATTGGAGAACTTCTATTGCTTTTTTTATCCGTTTGATGGTTTCTTCTTTTCCCAGTATGGCTGTGATGTCGAACATGTGAGGACCTTTGCATTCTCCTACTACGGCAAGTCTGAATGCATTCATGACGTTACCCATGTGATAATTGTTTTCGGTAATCCAGCCTAATACGATTTTTTCGGTGTCTTCCGAAGCAAAGTCTGTTATGTTTTCGAGAATCTCGATCAGCTCTTTCATTCGTTCAGGAGTATCTTCTTTCCATCGTTTTTTTACCGACTTCTCTTCATAACTTTCCGGGGCAATGAAGAAATAAGAAGTTTGAGCCCAAAGTTCTTTGACGAAAGAGATACGATCTTTTACCAATCCTATGATTTTGGCTGTTTTGGCAGGATCGGCAGATATTCCTTTTTCCTGTAGGATCGGCAAGAATAATTCAGTAAGTTCTTCGTTACTTTTATTTTGTATATATTTGTGATTAAACCATTTCCCTTTTTCGAAATCGAATTTTGCTCCGTTTTTACTGCATTTTTCAAGAGAAAACAATTTAATCAAGTCGTCCATAGAAAGAATTTCCTGATCGTTCCCGGGATTCCATCCTAAAAGGGCAAGGAAATTTATTACGGCTTCGGGCAGATATCCTGCTTCACGATAGCCTGATGATACCTCACCGGTTTTAGGATCATGCCATTCGAGCGGAAAAACAGGGAATCCCAAACGGTCACCGTCTCGTTTACTCAGTTTACCATTTCCGTCAGGTTTCAGCAATAGAGACAAATGCGCAAATGCGGGCATAGTGTCTTTCCATCCGAAAGCCCTGTATAATAAAACATGTAAAGGTGCTGATGGTAACCATTCCTCTCCACGTATGACATGGGAAATTTCCATTAAATGGTCATCGACGATATTGGCGAGATGGTAAGTCGGCAGATTATCGGACGATTTATACAGAACTTTATCGTCTAAGATAGATGAATTGATGATAACTTCTCCACGTATAAGATCGTTAACATGAACATCTTCTCCGGGTTCTACTTTGAACCGTACGACATATTGTTTCCCCTCTGCTATCAGTCTGTCGATTTCTTCTTTCGGAAGAGTCAGGGAGTTCCGCATCTGCATCCGAGTCGAGGCATCATATTGAAAGTTCGGGATTTCTTTTCTTTTGGTCTCCAGCTCTTCTGGTGTATCGAAAGCTATATATGCTTTCCCGTCAGAAAGAAGTTGCTCTACATATTTTCGGTAAATGTCTTTACGTTCCGATTGGCGGTAAGGAGCATGATCGCCTCCATAACCGACCCCTTCATCGAATTTTATTCCCAACCATTCGAGTGCTTCTATAATGTAAGCTTCAGCTCCGGGAACAAATCTTTGAGAGTCGGTATCCTCGATTCGGAGAATCATATCTCCATTGTGCTGTTTGGCAAACAAGTAGTTATAAAGGGCGGTTCTCACTCCGCCGATATGCAGCGCTCCTGTGGGACTGGGAGCAAATCGTACTCTTACTTTTCTTTCGGACATAGTATCGTTTTTTGAAATCAGGGAACAAAATTAACTCTTTTTTTTGATTTCCTATACTTTATTATAAAAAGACTGTTGATACTGTATTCCCCAATATTATGAGTCGAGTTCTTCCAGCATTTTTTTTATTTCTTCATCTGTTTCGAACAGTTTATCTTTACAGAACCTTAATAAAGAAAGTGACCGGTCTGTATAGGTTTTCAGCTCGTCGATTTCACATTCATTGTTCTGCAGCTTGGTAACAATTTCTTCTAACTCGGCAATGGCCTGAGCATAAGTTTGTTTTTTCTTTTCAGCCATATTTTATAGTTTAAATGATTGTAGATTCTTTTTCTCCATCTTTGAAAAGGGTTGTGATTTTATCTCCCGGATGTAATTCTAAAATACTCCGAATTACTTTCCCTGACTTTAAAGTGAGGCTATATCCCTGTTTTAATATATGTTCCGGTGATGTTAAATCTATTGTTTTACCGAGAATGTCGAGATGCTGTTTCTCTGTTTTTATCGTATAAAAAATCGCTTGGCGAAGAGAATGCTCGAGCCGATATAAGTTCGACCGTTCCTGCGGTAAAGATTTTTCGATGATTCTTGGTAATGATATAGAGAGATTATTAATACGGATTCTTTCCTTAAATAATTGTTCTCTTGATTTTTGGATAATGGTCTGTTGTATTTTTTGAATTCTGTTTTTTTCTGCTTGTACTTGTCGATCGAGCAGGCGAGGGATTTCTTGAGTGACTATGGAGAGAAATTTTTCTTTTTTATGTATGTGCTGTTGCAGTAAAAAGACAATAGCATCGCGTAGAGAAGTACGCCGTTCATCGGCTTTTTGAGTTTGCGAAATTAACCATTCGGCAGCGGCAGTAGGCGTTTTTACCCGTATGTTAGCGACTTTGTCGATAACGGTTTCATCCCGATCGTGCCCGATACCTGTCAATATCGGTAATGGAAATTGAGCAATGTGCTGGGCTAACAGGTAACTGTCGAAACAACTTAACTCGGTAGTTGCTCCTCCGCCTCTGATAATGACTACTCCGTCGAAATTGTCTGCTTGTTCATAAATCTTTTCTAATGCTGCAATAATGGAGGATTCGGCTTGGTTACCTTGCATGACGGCTTGAAAGAGAACTGTATAAAAAATATATCCTTCGGAGTTGTTCTTTAGTTGATTTGTAAAGTCTCCATATCCTGCTGCCGTCTGAGAGGATATTACGGCAATACGTTGGGGAGGAAAAGCCCATGTCAACTCTTTATTCATATCGATCACTCCTTCATCGGATAACTGACGTAAAATCTCTGCTCTGTGGCGAGCTATGTCTCCTAATGTATATGAGGGATCTATATCGTGTACGGTTAATGTGAACCCGTATAATTCATGAAAGTCTATACTGACCTGAACCAAAACCTTTATTCCGGCTCTGAATGGTTCTCCGGTCTGTTCTTCAAAATAAGGTTTCAGCATCAGGAATGTCGAAGCCCAGATTATTCCTTTTGCTTTTGCGATAATTTGGCCTGAACGACTGTCTTTTTCGGCAAATTCAAGATAACAATGTCCTGAATAGTTTTCTCTTGCTTCACTTATTTCGGCAGAGACCCAGTACCGCTCAGGAAATCCATCGTTCAGTGTTTCCCGAATCAGAGAATTCAGTTCGTATAAAGATATATTTTGTATGGCCATATCATCGGAGCTTTGTAAACATCAATTTATACTTTATTTCTGAGAATATTTTTTTAAGTTGCGTTGGTCTGAAATTATTCCGCCGCCAATCACTTGATTGCCGGAATAGAATACGGCAGATTGTCCCGGAGTTACGGCAGATACCGGTTCTCTAAATTTGACGATTATGTGGTTGTCGTCTGTAAGAAATAGAGTCCCTCGTATTGCCGGACTCCGGTAACGGATTCGTATTTGGATTTCTCTATCGGATATTTGATCGATGGGCATGTTTATAACGGGAGATTCTACAAGCATCTCGGTAGTTAGCAAATCTTCTTTATTTCCCAACCTGATCGTATTCTTATACGGATTTATTTTTATTACATAAGCCGGATGTCCGAGAGCTATTTCCAAACCTTTTCTCTGGCCTATTGTATAAAACGGAAAGCCTTTATGCAGTCCTAGTTTTTTCCCTTTCTCATCGACGAAAAAGCCTTTGCCGACAACTTCATTCAGATTAGGAATTTGTTGCATGAGGAAATCTCGATAGTCGTTTTCTATGAAACATACCTCCATGCTCTCTTTTTTCTCGACTTTTTCTTTGAATCCTTTTTGAAGAACGTATGTTTTTATTTCTTCTTTCGTGATATTCCCTAAAGGAAATAACGTTCGGGCAAGTTCTTTCTGTCCAAGTCTCCATAGAAAATAAGACTGGTCTTTTTGGGGATCTAAACCTTTCTCGAGAATATACCTATTCATATTTTGGGTTATGCGTGCATAATGTCCGGTAGCGATGTAATCACATTCTAACCGATCGGCTTCATCAAGCAGATATTTCCATTTGAAGTAAAGATTGCACATGACACAGGGATTAGGAGTACGTGCTTGTAAATATTCGTCAATAAAGGATTGTACGACCGTTTTTCTGAATTCGTCTCTTACATCGAGTGTATAATGCGGAATGGCAAGTTTTTTTGCTAAAGATCGTGCTTCTAATATATGGTCGGGTTCTTTTTGTCCGGGAGTAGAAAAATGAGAAGGGATATCCCACATTCGTAGAGTTATTCCCAGAACTTCGTGTCCTTGGTCTTGCAGCAGCATACATACGGCGGAGCTGTCTATTCCTCCGCTCATCCCGACTAATATTTTTTTCTTTCCAGAAAAGTTTGTTGCCATATTTAATCCTTATGGAATTGTAATATGCAAAAATAGAAAACTTTAAACAACTCTTGGAGTCTTCTTTAATAAAGTTATATACAAAGGATGAAAAGAAATAGGTATAAAATGTTTTTTCCGATCATCTGACAGATAAATATTTTTGTTTTACTCCGCCATATTAAAAACGCAACTGATCGAAAACAATCAGTTGCGTTTTTAGGGAAGTCTAAAAATAGAGTTTCCTTTTAAGGAACTTGCCTTAAAATATTTTTTATCCGTTATATTCGTCAGATACTGTCAATTTTTTTCTGCCTTTAGCACGACGGGCAGCTAATACGCGACGTCCGTTTGCGGTAGCCATTCTTGAACGGAAACCGTGTTTGTTTTTTCTTTTTCTGTTTGAAGGTTGAAATGTTCTTTTCATTGCCGTATATTTTTTATCGTTATTATTTCAAAATTCGGACTGCAAAAATAGATACTTTTTTTTAATAAACCAAAGGATAAATGGTTTTTAGACAAAACTTTTGCGTTTTTTTCTGATTTAGATTATTTTTGTACCCGGAAATCAATGTCCATAATCGAACAATAATTTCAAATAGATAAAAATATGATTAATGCACAAGACATCAAGAACGGAACATGCATCCGTTTAGACGGTAAATTGTACTACTGTATCGAATTTCTTCATGTGAAACCCGGAAAGGGAAATACATTCATGCGTACCAAACTGAAAGAGGTAGTAAGCGGACGCGTTCTTGACCGTCGTTTTAATATCGGTGAGAAATTGGAGGATGTTCGTGTAGAACGTCGTCCGTTCCAGTTCTCTTATAATGAGGGAGATCATTATCATTTCCTGAATCAGGAAACATGGGATGATGTTACCATTGATAAGGCTCTTATTACCGGTGTTGACTTCTTGAAAGAAGGAATGGTGATAGAAGTTGTTTCGGATGCATCTACCGAAACGGTATTGTTTGCAGAGCTTCCGGTAAAAGTAGAGCTTCAAGTTACCTATACCGAACCGGGAATTAAGGGAGATACTGCAACGAATACCTTGAAACCGGCGACTGTAGAAACCGGTGCTGAAGTCCGCGTTCCTTTGTTTATTAATACGGGAGAAACGATTCGTATCGATACGAGAACGGGAGAATATATGGAACGTGTTCGTTAAGTATGAGAAAGATTCAATAATTATTGGACGGTCTGGCACTGAAAAGTTTCAGACCGTTTTTTGTTGAGACAAAGGGAAAATGTAAAAAACTTGACCGTATCACTTTATCGAAAATTTAAACGTTTTTTGTCTGTAAATTAAAAACAGACCTTTATATAAAAAGTATATAGAAAATTTTATACCTTTATGCCCTGAATAAAATCTTCCGTGTGCTTGCTACCACGTTAAAAACAAGAACTCCTTTCTCGTGTCCGTATAATCCCGGAAGAATATAATCTATTTTTATTTTAAGATTGAACGATAAAAATTATGAAGAAAAAAGAAACTGCGTTAGTTTGTTTTTCCGGAGGTCAGGATTCTACTACCTGTCTGTTTTGGGCATTGTCGCGTTTTGAATCGGTAGAGGCAGTCTGTTTTGTTTATGGACAAAAACATGTGAAAGAGGTAGATGTAGCCCGTAAAATTGCGGTAGAGGCAGGAGTCCCGTTTGAGGTTCTCGATGTTTCTTTGATAGGTCAGTTGACTCATAATTCTCTGACGGATTTCAATATGGTGATGGATAAAGAAAAGCCTGAAGACTCTTATCCGAATACATTTGTACCCGGGCGCAACATGGTTTTCTTGACGTTTGCAGCTATTAAGGCATTCCAAAAAGGAATACATCACTTAGTGACGGGAGTGTCTCAAGCTGATTTTAGCGGTTATCCTGATTGTCGGGATACTTTTATCCGATCGTTAAATGTTTCCCTTAATTTGGCAATGGATACGCATTTTGAAATACATACTCCGTTAATGTGGAGAGATAAAGAAGCCGTGTGGAAGCTATCGGATGAATTAGGTGTTTTCGATTTGGTTCGGAATGAGACTTTGACGTGTTATAACGGTATTCCTGCAGACGGTTGCGGAGAATGTCCTGCTTGTAAATTGCGGAAACACGGTTTGGATTTGTATTTGAAACATCGTAACGAATAGAAATAATTTCAGGAGTTTTTTTTAACATAAAACTAAAAAATCCATACCTTTGTCTTTTCTCATAATATAATGATGCTATGCCGTATTTTTCAATTATCATACCGGTTTATAATCGCCCGGATGAAGTTCGGGAATTATTAGAAAGTCTGAGCAAACAGACATTAAAAGATTTTGAGGTTATTTTAATTGAGGATGGTTCTGTCAATCGGTGTGATACGGTAGCTCAGGAGTTTGACAAAAATCTGAATATCTGTTATTTCTACAAAGAAAATTCGGGACGTAGTCTTACTCGGAATTATGGAATGGAAAGAGCCTCGGGAGAATATTTGATTTTTTTTGATTCTGATTGTATCATTCCCGAACGTTATTTTGAGATTGTCAAAGCCCGGTTGGATGAAGATTATGCCGATTGTTTCGGCGGCCCAGATGCAGCGCATGCGTCTTTTAATAATTTGCAGAAAGCGATCAGTTATTCTATGACCTCATTTTTCACGACGGGAGGTATTCGGGGCGGGAAAAAAGGTATGGAAAAGTTTACTCCGAGAACGTTCAATATGGGCTTTTCCAGAGAAGTATATAAGCGTGTAGGCGGTTTTAAAGATATGTTCGGAGAAGATATAGATTTGAGTTTGCGAATTCAAAAGGCCGGTTTCCGTACAATATTGATCCGAGACGCATTCGTATATCATAAACGTCGTGTGAGTTTTCGATCGTTTTATCGTCAGGTTTCGGTATTCGGGAGAGCCCGAGTTGATTTGTATTTGCTTCATCCGGAGTCATTAAAGATCGTTCATCTTTTACCTGCGGCATTTGTGCTTGGCTCATTGTTGCTGATTATATCGTCTTTTTTCTGTGTTTGGGCATTGTTTCCGTTAGTAGCATACTTCTTAGCAATTTTTCTCGAATCGTTGATCTGTAACCGGAGTCTGCGTATTGCCGGATTGTCGGTTGTGACGAGTATCGTACAGTTAGGCGGGTACGGAATAGGTTTTTTAAGTGCATTTGTTAAGAAAGTTATTTTCCATAGGACAGGTGATACGGATGCTGAACTTGAGAGGCTGTATAAGAAGAAGTAAGAAAAAGAATGTATGAGAGATTTTCGTTGAGGTCGTTTCCCGATTTTGATGAGAATTGTAGTAGGTTGTGTGACGAACATGAATGAGAGAACAGACCGAAAAAAGTGATAATATATTTTTTGTCGAAAAATTTAGGCATGATCTTAATCAATTTGCATAGTGTTTAAAATGATATTTATTTCGCCTATTCTTTCCAAATACTCCTTTTATCTCTATTGAAAATGTCGCTTTTGGACTATTAAATGCGATAAAAAGAACTTTTTTTATATCTATCTGTTGTTCTATCTTTGCCCGAGTTGGTGAAAAAGATAAAAAGATGGTTTTAAATGGAAAGGTTAAATAGGTTTCGAGGTTTTTGTTTTTCATCTTTTTGTGATAATATTCGCACATATCTGGTTATGTTGTTTTTTCTGCTGTTCGGGATATCGGGACAAGCACAGAAGACCGTGACGGGATATGTGACCGATTCTATTTCCGGTGAACCGGTTTCCTATGCCTCCGTGTATGTAGAAAGTACGGGAACAGGTACGAGAAGCGATGACGACGGTCGATTTGTATTGAAGCGCCCTTCAGGGTCTACTGAAATTGTTATTTCGGCTATCGGTTATGTTGAGAAAACCGTAAAACTTACGTCGGGGAGTAATGCGACTTTGCAGATACAAATGAGACCAGCCGACTATCAGTTGAAAGAAGTTGTTGTTCGTCCGAAAAAAGAGCGGTATAAACGGAAAGGGAATCCTGCGGTAGATTTTGTGAAAAATGTTATGGCAGCTAATGAGAAGAATGATCCAAGACAACATGATTATTATTCTTATGAGAGATATGAAAAGGTTACCTTTGCTTTAAATGACTTTAAGAATAATAAAATTGCCGGGAAAAAGTATGATTTCTTGTCGGCTTATATAGATTCATCCGATATTTCTCGGAAACCGGTATTGAATATTTCGGAACGGGAAAAGCTCGAGACGGTCTATTACCGAAAATCTCCTCATACCGAGAAAACAATAATTCTGGGGAAAAAACATTCGGGAATGGATGAGGTTATATCTCCTCAAGGTATGGAAGCGATGATGAACGAGACATTTAAGGACGTCGACTTATTTAAAAATAATATTTCGTTGTTTACGAATAAATTTGTAAGTCCTTTATCGTCTATAGGACCATCTTTCTATAAATATTATTTGGCGGATACAGTAGTTTTGGAGGGGGATTCCTGTGCTATTTTGTCTTTTGCTCCTGCTAATTCCGAATCTTTCGGATTTGTCGGGCAGATGTGGGTAACTTTAGATTCTACATGGTTTGTAAAAAGAGCCCGTTTGCTTTTATCGACAAATATCAATCTGAATTTTGTAGAGGATATGGAAATTGACCAGAGTTATACGCGAGCTCCTGATGGGACACGTCTGGTTCAAAGGGATTTCTTGACTACGGATTTTAAATTAAAATCGAACAGTAAAAGTGGAATACATGCTCGAAGATTGGTTACATTTAAAGATCAGTCATTCGATCCTCCTGAAGATATGTCGATATTTAGTATTCCCGAAAAGGAAAAGTTGGCAGACGGAGCAGAGTCGCGAAAAGAGGATTTTTGGAAAGAACGTCGGCATGAACCTTTACAAGGAAAGGAGAATCTTGTTGCTCGAATGATGACGCAGTTGAGGTCTTATCCGGCTTTTTATTATACAGAAAAAGTTATCGGCGCTTTAGTTGCCGGATATATACCGACCCGAAAAGAGAAAAATCTTATTGATTTAGGACCGATGAATACGACAATCAGCGGAAACTCGTTAGAGGGTGCTCGATTTAGGGTCGGCGGGATGACTACTGCGAATTTGAATCCGCATTGGTTTGGTAAAGCTTATTTGGCATACGGAACTAAAGATGAAAAATTGAAATATTTAGCTGAAGTCGAATATTCGTTTTTACGGAAAAAGGAACATCAGAATGAGTTCCCTATACATTCTTTGAAAGCCTCGTATAATTATGATATAGATCAATTAGGACAACATTATTTATATACGAATAAAGATAATGTGTTTCTTTCGGTAAAACGTAAGAGGGATAGTCGGGTTACATATTTGCGAGATGCCCGTTTAGAATATACTCGTGAGTTTTACTCGGGATTTTCTTATAAGGCAATTTTACGTTATCGCACCCAGTATGCGACGCCGAATTTTGTCCCGTTTCTGAAAATGAGTGAGATAGAGGGAGAATATACTCCGGTGAAAGACTATTCTATGGGAGAGTTGGAGGTGCGGTTACGATATGCACCGAATGAAAAATATTATCAGAGCAAATCATATCGTTATCCGGTTTCATTGGATATGCCGGTTTTTACTTTATCTCATATAGTTGCGCATAAAGGAGTGATGGGCAGTGATTATTCATATAATTGTACAGAATTCGGGTTTCAGAAACGATTTTGGTTTTCTGCATTCGGTTATACCGATGTGATATTACGGGCAGGAAAAGTTTGGGATAAAGTTCCGTTCCCGTTATTGCTTATTCCGAATGCGAATCTTTCATATACGATCCAGCCGGAATCGTTTACCCAGATGAATGCTATGGAGTTTTTGAATGACCAGTATGTATCGTGGGATGTTACCTATTATGCCAATGGTTGGATATTCAATCGGATACCTTTCTTAAAAAAATTACAATGGAGAGAAGTTGGAACATTCCGAGGATGGTATGGGGATTTAAGCAAAAAGAATATCCTGACAGCCGAAAACGGATTGTTTGTATTTCCTGAAGGCAGTTATGTAATGGGAAAAATGCCTTATATGGAAGCCGGAGTGGGGATAGAAAATATTTTTAAGTTTCTTCGACTTGATTATGTCTGGCGTCTGACCTATCGGGATCACCCCCATATAAATAAGCACGGAGTCCGTTTCTCTATGAGATTTACATTTTAGAGGCATTGGTTTGAATCGGTATGAATCCGATTATAAAAAAATCCCGAATTAATGAATTCATTCCGTTTGAGAGGATTTCATGTTTTCGGGATTTCACTATGTAGATTCTTCGGGTTATAGGATTCGTTTGAAATATTCGATAGTCTCTTTTAGTCCGTCTTCTAAAGCAATTGTCGGCTCCCATTTCAGTTTCTCTTTAGCTAAAGAGATGTCGGGTTTTCTTTGAGTGGGATCATCTGCAGGAAG